>JABFSV010000210.1 GCA_013140405.1 Methyloglobulus sp.
CAATATAAATATCTTTTTAGTAAAAAAGAACACCGCTCAATCTTCCTGTCGGCGCGGCGTTCTATTGCTGAAGTGTGACGTTAAAAATTCTGAACATTCACCGTCTGGTTACCTGCTAAGGGAGCGCCGGCTGCATTATAGCAATCCAAGCTAAGCCTGTACGGAAGCGCGAGTGCAGCAGGAGTTGAATCCTTCGTAACGGTGACCAGATAACGCTCTGTCACGGTTTGAGCGGGTTGAACTGTTAGAGTCGCTGTTCGTGTGGCGAGACCTTCATGGGCGATTACGCTCCTCGTACGGAAATTATTAGCTGCGTTGTTAGCAGGCCTGGTCACTTGAACAATGATTTCATCGACATTACTTCCATTTTGGTTCGTGCCACTAGCTCGCACTGTGGCGGTTCCTACTGGGCAAGTTATAGTGTAAACGTCCGTTGGGGAAAAATTGACATTTCCGGCTTGCAATCCACTAAAAAAAGGACCATCGGCAAAGCTTGCGGGCGCATTGACAGAAGCGGCGAGGGCGAGGGCCGCCCAAAAAATATTTTTACGTGTGTTTGTTTTCATTTCTTAGCTCCAAAGCAATATTATTAATTTAAGAACATTCTTAAAAAATTACATGGTTATTTACTTATCACAGGTTATCGAATTCAAACTTAAGATGAATTCTAAATGCAAGCCATGAAATTAGGTCTTTCAAAGTGAGCAAAATATTTTTAGGCGATAAAAAGTAATGATTACATGCAACTTGCATATAACCATGAAAAATTATTTTATCTTGATAAAATGAAATATTTCCAGCTCTACATGCGTAGATTCCCCGATCAACTAAAATAGTTCATGTATGCTGAATTTTTTTAAGAACGTAAGAGTATTTATATAGCGCATTACAGGAAACGGTTTGATTCGGATGAGAAATCGCAGGGTAGATATTCTTGAAGGAAGGCGAGTGAATGTCCGTTACTTGCTTTCTGGGGGGCGGCTATAGGAAACATTGACGGGCTGCACTTGGCCGATCTTAAAAGATTGGTAGATATGAGCCACAGTCCGGTTTAGAGAAGTATACCTCCTAGCACATTATTTGTTGTAAGCATATGATTTAACTGTTATTTATTTTCATGTTGTTTTTGCCTAACAGAAAGCCTTTAATACTGACTTGGCAGACACCTGCCCTGTTGAACCAACCCTTGGTTAGGAAGCTGATTTTTTAACTGAAGTTTGCATCTTTTGTTCAACACAAGGCGCGACATCTTCATAGGCAACGCTAGTGTCTTGGGCGATACTGCAAATAAAGGCATCCTTTTGATGAGCAACTGTTTGGAGTCCGGCCAAAGTCCTTTGGACGTAAACGAAATTATGGGCAACCTCCTGATAGCCGACATGAGATGCTTTTTCGAATTCCCTGCATTACGTCATTGTGGCAATGGACGCTGGCAACCTTAAGCCAATTGCCGAAGTTATCAGGAAGCAGTACCCAAACGCTACAGTAATAGTCTGTGCGGATAATGATCCAGTTGGCATTGAAAAGGCTACGGTAGCGGCGTTTGCCTGTGACGGGCTATTTATCGCGCCCCCCACAGAAGGGATGGACTTCAATGACTTTATCAATGTAGGGGGCAAGGTTTATGGATGATTCCGTCAATTTAAGGGATGTTGAACCGCCCAAGAAACAGGGCAATAACGAATGGGGCAATCCGGTAGAAATCAGCGTTAAGTTAAAGTCCGTCCTGGGCTTCAACTTTAATTTATTGCCCGATGCCTTCAAGCCGTGGGTGAGCGATATTGCCCACCGTATGCAATGCCCACCTGATTACGTGGCGGTATCTGGCATGGTGGAGCTATCCACAATTGTCGGTAAAAAAGGGTTGATTAATCCAAAGGCCAAGGATGATTGGACAGTTTGCCCGAACCTAAACGGCCTGAATATCGGGCGGCCTTCCGCCATGAAAACCCCGGCGGCGAATGAAGCCTTAAAGCCACTGCAACGGCTGGAAATCAAGGCAAAGGAAGCCTACATACAAGCCCTGGCTGATAATGAAACGCAAGAATTTATCAACAAGGAAGGCCGCGTACTGGCTGAAAAACAGGCAAAGGCACTCATCAAGGATAAAAAGTTTGCGGCGGCTAAACAGGTCTTGCTTGAAAATCCAGAACAACCGGACAAACCTACCCGCACCCGTTATCTGGTCAATGATGCTACGGTTGAAAAGCTGGGCGAATTGCTGAATGAGAACTCTAACGGCTTAATGTTATACCGTGATGAAATCAGCGGCTTTCTAAAGACAATCGACCGTGAAGACAGAAGCAACGACAGGGCGTTTTACCTGGAATGTTTCAACGGCTTAGGACGTTATCTATGACCGCATAGGGCGCGGCACGATTGACATTGAAAGCCTTTGCCTTGTGATTCTTGGCAATATCCAGCCTGGGGTATTGCGGCCTTACCTGAACCAAGCCACCAAGGGTGCAACGGGCGATGATGGCATGATTCAGCGTTTTCAGTTGATGGTATGGCCTGATTTGACCAACTGGCAGCATGTTGACCAATGGCCTGACAAAGAAGCCAAAAACCAAGCCTTTGCGGTGTTTGAACGGTTGGCAGCTTGGCAAGGCTTCATCGAACCCGCACGGTTCGATGAAGCAGCACAACAGCTGTTTGATGCTTGGTTTTGCGGCTTGCACCAAGAACTAAGGGCAAATGACATACCACCCGCCCTTGAATCCCATTTTGGTAAATACAAATCACTGATACCTAGCCTGGCGGTATTGGTTCACCTGGCAGATGATGAAACCCACAACCCCATAGTGGGCGTTGATGCGGTAGCAAAGGCCATTGCTTGGGGAGGTTGCCTTAAAAGCCATGCCTTGCGGGTTTACGGCGCGGCACTCAACCCAGTTAATGCGAATGCCAAAACGATATTAGATAAGATTGAATCTGGCAAGTTGTCTGACGGATTTGGTAACAGGGACATTTTAAGGAGTGGCTGGACTGGCCTTGATACATTTGAGAACGTCAAAAGCGCATTGGCACGATTAGCCGATTACGGATGGATTAGGCAGCTTGATTTAACCCCTTTGGTTGTTGGTGGAAGGCCGTCAGTCCGTTATGCCATACACGCCAGTGGTGAAGCCCGCTTAATATCTTAAACAGGCATTTGTTTAACATCTTAAACGCTTTACAATGCCTTGTGTTTAACATATTAAACAGAGGGTTTAACCATGAACTACGACGGCACAACATCACTACAAACGGCACTGGCGGAGCTTTACGGGCTATCGGTGAAAAGCCAAGCCCAATTAGCCGTACTGGTCAAGGAAGCCAAAGCCAGTTTGGGGATAACCAGCACGGCGCGGATATTGCCCCCTGAGCAAAGGCTGGCTATTTACCAGTGGCATAAGGACAGGTTAAAGCCTGTTCAAGATATTAAACAGGATGAGGCCCCCAACCCGGAAGAGCAACCCGATAGCGTTGTTTATGATTTTAAACAAACCCATTTCGCTATCCGCCTACCGGACGGCAAACGCACCACCACCATGCTTGAGGGCTATCTGATTAATGCCATGCAGCGCAAGCACGGGCTAACCACCAATGGCGGTATTCGGGCGTGGATTGAACAGGTGATCAAAAACGACGCTGCAAGGTTTGACAGCCACGCGCCATTGGCACGGCAAGTGAAACGGCTGATAGTCGAATCGCTTGTTTAGCATATTAAACAGACCCATAAACGCCCAAGAAACGACCGGAGGCAACCTTCGCAGAGCTTAAAACCCAACCATTACGTTGACTGGCGTAAAGTCCAGCCTACCACGGGCTATACTCCCGAACATCACAGTTGGTAAAAACCCTGCGGGAAACTCAAGTAGCGCTAACTTCTAAGCCACATAAACCCAAGGTTTACTACCCCCTACGCTTCCCACAAGGTAGCCAGAACGCCCTTGCTTCCCAAACGCGACGGTAAGGCCACGCCGTTGGAAAGCGCATATACCAAGCTGGCCAAGCCTGAACTGACTCTCTCCCGCTCCACAAGGGCGGTTTAAGACGTGTTGATGGGCTTACATTACAATCCAGCGTCCAGCCTAAGCCAAAACAGTCCGGTGCCAACATCAACACCCCACAACCTGCGTTCAAAACCGCTGCCGAAGTTCCCGAAGGCTCAAAGCTACACAGCGCAAATCGTGGGGGGATAAAATAGTACCATAATGTTGATCTTCATTAAACATCGTAATAGACGATAAAAGCCAATCAAAGAATTGACTCAACCAAATCAAAGCGCAATAATGCAATTGCCTTACAGCAGTGAAGCCGGGATTTGCAGCCCGTTTACAGGCGATTGTCGCCACTATCTCTGTGGCTTTTTTGTGCGCGTCACTTTTGCATGGGATAACTGTGCTTAATTATTATGGCGTGGCTATTTGGGCAGCTTAACGGCTGGCCGTCACACCTGTACGGTACTGCAAACCCATTTAGTCACGCCGCCACTTTTGGCGGTTGCTTAATCTTTATTGGAGACCGCATAAATGATTGAAAGAAATACAACCAAAGACAAAGAGACAGAAAACCTTGGCGTTATAGACCCAAGGAATACCTTGACCACCCTGCTTGGCAAGGCAAAGGGCAACCTTGCTGAAAGCGAGCTAAAGTGGCTCACGGGGCTTGCCGATTTTGTCGAGTGTGAGACCGAAAACCTAAGTAAAACCCTAAGTGCGCTAGGTTGCTTGGTGGGAAGCGACGAAAATAATACAGGCAGCTTCCAAAACGGAAGCCAAACTTCAGCTCTTCTGTTTAGCCTTTCCAACCAACTTGACACCCTAAGCGGATTGGCGCACGTTGCCAACTATGCACAAGACAGGTTCAACAACCCAGAGCTTTACGTAAATGCGGAGGTGGCAAAATGAGCAGCGATACCAAAGGAACACAAATTCTCAATCCTGACTTCTCGCACCGATTGTCATATCATGAAGAGGGCAAGTTTGGCGCAAATGCTTTGTTTGACACGGTTTGCTCGATGACCGCACGGTCACAAGGCGTACTCATGATGCTTGGTGAAATTGTTGAAGCTGACCGGATTGACTCGTTCACCAAAAGCACATTGCATGGAATTAT
>JABFSV010000326.1 GCA_013140405.1 Methyloglobulus sp.
TATATAGCTGTTGTCATGCCAAATAGCGGATGCACAAAAGCTGGCTGTGCTTCCTCATCATCAAGGTAACTGCAAGCATGTTTCTCACTAAGATATAAGGGGATGGAAATCATCCCAGTCTTTTTCTGACCAAAATTAACGGCACGACACAGCCCACCAAAATACACGCCAACAACATTGCACCCATAGCGGGTGTCCAATCTACGGGATAATTATCTGCCCTGACGGGTTTAGTCAGCCCTGGTATGCTGGGCAAATCGCCGTCACCACCATCGACTTTAAGCTGTGATTTCATGCCTTTTTCCATGTGCTGGGGCAATTCGCAGTGGACAAGGTAGGTTTTTTTCTGGGCTGGCATGATTAGCGATGCCTTTAACTCACCTGCCCCGTAAAGCTCAAGATGAAACATGCCCTGTGGATATAAATACCCTGGCAAGCCATGTATCATCAGTTGGTGGCGGATCTCGTCGTCATTAATAAAAGTGACGTTAATCCGTGTACAAGGCGCAACGTCCCACTCCTGATTGTCAAACGCGTACATTTTACCGTTAAATTTTTTAGCGTATTTATGTCCGGCACGGATAGTAATATCGACATCACCCGAAATCTTTTGGCAATCTTTGGGTAAGCGGTCGGTATTGGCATTCATAATCATGCCTTTTTCATCCATGAGCATGTGGTCATGATCCATCATAGCGAATGCTTGAGTAAGAAAACCCAATATAAAAAATAAAGTAGTAAGACAGACTTTCATGATTGCTGCCTCCTTTTGTAAACCATCATCAGCACGATAAGCAAGCCAACGATTATTCCGATCAACAATCCAAAAATAACCAACTTCTTAACATCGGGAGAGATAAGCGCCACATCACCAAATACTGCGGCATAATCGCTTTGCTGCCAAAACGGTCGTTTTTTGGCGTAATAATCCTTATCGAATACCTCTTCCATCATTTGGTCATGATATTTGGGCATGCCCTGCTCATCTAAAAGCTGTTTGTAAGCCAGGATTGCCATGTTACCGCCTGGTTCCACACCATCCGTTGTCGTTCCGGTTGGTACGTGGTCATGGAACATCCACAAGCCAGGCCCATAACTGTGTAAGCCATCATTGGCCGTCTGCAAATGCAGGTCTATCCGTTGCGCGGTGGCTATATCGAAGACATCCCGCGTTATTTGCTGGCTGGGGGATTGTTCCACTCCATCCATCGCGGTAATAGTGGCCTTATGTCCGTGGATATGCAACGCCACTTGTGAACGCTGGACGTTGGCAACCCGCAGCTTGATGGCTTCATTATCACCTGCGACAATCATCGCATCACGCAACGTATAGGGGAAGGAATGACCGTTGAGCAGGAAGTAATTCTCAAATGATTCCGTCATGTTGTAATCCCGGCCCATGTTATTTGCAATCAGCCGTGGGTCAGTAGCCGACTGGATAATAGCCGCCAGTCTTTTGTCGATGGATTGATACAGCAAATCATATTCCTGGCTGTAGGATTTTTTTACCGCAACCGAGGGATGGCGGACTTGCCCAGCGCCGACGTTGAATGTTTGCACCCAGTTATTCGGCTGGTTTTCTTCAATCACGAACATGCCGGTCAAGCCCATCATCATGTGCTGCGCCGTTTGCACATGGCAATGATAAAGCATAGTTCCTGTATGCCGTGGCTGGATTTCATAGGTGTGGCTTTTACCTGGGTACACAGGATGCTCTTCCACACCATCGTTATCCTCGCCTTTGGAGTTATGCCAGGCATGATCGACCCCATGAAGGTGTATGGTATGCGGCAAATAATGGGTATTTTCCAGCGTGATAAAAACCTTATCGCCCTGCTCTACCCGTATTGTCGGTGAAGGCGCGCGTAGGAATGGCCTTGCCTCACGCGAGCTAAAGTTTTTCAGCGCCATGCCACTTGATTTGGGGGCATACGCCCAAAGCCCAGGTTGAATACCGGGCGCGATATTATAGGTGTTGATGAAATAATCACCATCTGGGCTAGCACCGTTAAACTCAACCACTTCCAGCTTGAGGTGAATGACATCAGGATCACCATCGTGGTCTACGTCTTCGCCCATCACCAAGGCATCTTGCGCCAGATTCGATTGCATCAACGTCGCCATCGAAACAGTGTTGGTGCCCTTGACCGACGCAGCAACATCATAAGGATTATCCGGTTCACAGGAAGGCGCGGCGGCAATCTCCACACCGTCGATCACCTGAGCTTGCCGCCATTCGGGATGTTCATTGGAGCAAGGCACTTCAATTTTAGTGGTATCGCCTTGTGCGCGGCTATACGCCGTAGCAGGTGGGTTAATGTCCGCTTTTTGGATCAGGCCAGGGGCAAATTGCACAGCAACCGCAATCAATACCGTAATCAGTATCGTCAGCGTTAGGTAAGGTCTTTTGGTCATAATCCTGCAAAATTTTAAGCGGTAGGACTATTCTAAATGGCTGTCCGTTCAAAACCTAACTGCGTTTGTTGGAAAGCGGTTAGAAAAGGAAATTCTTAACTTATGATTCCGCTTATGGTTCGACCATTCGACAAGATTTGCACGTTTTCCATTTATCCGATACCCAACGCATTTAATAATGCACACCAAATACGCCTCATTCACGTTCGGTTAACAATACTACGTTAAGCTATTCCCCCATACGACATCTGGCTGAGCGAATATCGAATCAAGCGGCGGCATTAGTCGGTTAAAGAATGCTTTTTTGCCTTAATTACCCAGCAATGCAACGTGTTTAGTTCCGCTAAAAGCGGCCTGACAAAAAAATAAAAACCATAATATTCAGCCGATTAAGGTTACCGACAATGAAAAATTTACATTTTTTTTCGATTTCATTTTTACTGTTAGTGTTCATTATCCTCAGCAACCATCCTATTTAGGAAATAGGAGTTGCCTTGTTCTTGTGCCTACATAAACGGCACGGAGAATGCGTGTTTTTTATCCCAGCGGAGCGACAAACCTAGGTTTGTCACTCCAAATAAACCCGCGTTTAGGTTTGCGTGGCTTTATTTATAAGCAAATGCACAGTTAATCTTCATCTAACTGCAAATCCTTGTAGCCGGGATAATCCTTAAATTGCTGCGCCAAAGCATCTCGCCCTAATTTTTCCAAGGTTACATGAAAACTTGAATAAGCATAATCAACCAAGGTAGTCACATAGCCATGCTTAACCGGATTATTCAGCAAATAATTCAGGCGAATAACGTAGTCTTTTTCACCACGCGGACAATAATCCCAGTAATTCCACCAAATAGGCAAATCACAAGGCGCTTGTGTTTGAATAAGCCGTGCTGACAAACCGTGGATTTTGCGAAATATTTTCGGCATATCTTCGCCTTTATCGCTCATTACCAAAAGATGATAATGGTCATCCAAAATAACCCAATGTTCCAACTGCCAGTTTTTTTCGCGGAAACATGCTTCAATCGTCGCTATCAAATGTTGCTTGATCGGCTCCGGTTTCAACAAAGCCCGTTTTTGGTGGATTGCACTGGTTATAAAATAAGCGGCGTTATCAACGAACAAATGCGCGGGCGTATGTGGGCGTTTTTTCAGCATAAAAATTAATGAGGCAACAAATTTAGGAGCTACAGACATTTTGGAGCAACAAACCTTGGTTTGTGATTATAAAACCTATTGCGATAAACCCGGAGTCACAAACCTAGGTTTGTTGCTCCAGATAAGCCATCGCCGCGTGTTCATCGGATTCAATGCCTATTTCGACCGCCTGTTTAGCCACCCCCAGCAATCGCTCGCTTTCGGCTTTGATAGCATTGAACTTACCGCGTCGTAGTTGTACATATCGGTTATTGGGACTAGGATAACTGAAACTCTTGTGCTTACACTATAGTCATTGATTGATGGCCCAAGCCGATACCCATTTGAAAACACAACCAACACTGGAAATAATAAAACAGGAAGGCAAGGACACTTGCGCGTGCCTGTCTGGTGATTGGACATTGAGCAACCTGATGAGGCAAACCGCCCTGCAAAAAAACATCAAACGGACTGCGGCCAATAACGACCTGCGCTGGGATCTGCGCTCTGTCAATGTACTCGATAACGCCACAGCATTATGGATTTGGCAGGCATGGGGGCAATCTGTGCCGACTGAACTGGAAATAAAGCCGGAACATCTGCGCCTATTCAACAAATGGCAATCCCAAACAGTGCCTGTTTTGGATTCGACCCGTTTCTCTACCGACCAAGCAATCACTTACTTGTCGCAAAGGATCTTGGACGTATTCGGGCAACTGCTGAATTTCGTCACACTTTTGGGGCAGTTGCTGTTAGATATAGTACATCTGCTACGGCATCCGGGAGATATTCCCTGGCGTGAAATTTCTATTACCATTTATGAATCTGGTGTTAGGGCGTTGGGCATCACGGCACTGGTGGGGTTTTTGATTGGTATCGTACTAAGTTACCTATCGGCTTTGCAGCTAAGGCTGTTTGGGGCGGAAATTTATATCATTGATATTCTGGGCTTGAGCGTTATCCGCGAATTAGGGCCGTTGCTGGCAGCTATCCTGGTCGCAGGACGTTCCGGTTCGGCGATGACGGCGCAAATCGGCATCATGCGGGTCACCGAAGAACTGGATGCCTTGTCAGCTATGGGGATTTCCCACTCTTTGCGCCTAGTTCTGCCCAAGGTAGCCGCGTTGACGATGGCTATGCCGCTGTTGAGTGTTTGGACTAGCACAGCGGCATTAATTGGCGGCATGTTCTCAGCGCAAAACACCCTGGACATAAGCTATCAGCAGTTTTTGATTAAACTGCCAGATGCAGTGCCGTTGCTGAATGTCTTTATCGGATTGGGCAAGAGTGCCGTATTCGGACTGATGATTGCCTTGATAGCCTGTCATTTTGGTTTTCGCATCAAGCCCAATACCGAAAGCCTGGGCAATGAGACGACGAATTCTGTGGTAGCCGCAATTACGGTGGTAATTATGGTCGATGCCCTTTTTGCTATTCTCTTTATGGACGTGGGGATGCCATGAGCGAGCCTTATGCCATCCAAATGGAACACATCTGGACTCGTTTTGGGGATAAAATTGTCCACAAAGACATTAACCTCGCTTTACCAC
>JABFSV010000517.1 GCA_013140405.1 Methyloglobulus sp.
CAAAATGTCTGCGCTGGGCGCTGCCATGCGGAAATTAGTCCACTTGTGCTTTGGGGTCTTGAAAACCCGAAAACTTTATCATCCCAATTATGCAATTTAATATTGACTTTCAAGACGGTATCTACGATGGTTTTAACGATGCAGCAACACCCACCACGAACCCAGGCGAGTTTCTTGCAAGGCCAGCACTTGCCTTACCTTGGCGAGTGTCTCATCTGGATTCGCTAGGGAAAATGCGCCGGTGATACGCAGGTTTTTCAGGCTAGGGTCGGAAATAAAGATGCGGCCTGTACGGTAACGGTCTAGTTCGGCAATCAATTCGGAGAGAGGGCGGTCATTCATGAATAACCTTCCTTGTTGCCAGGCGTTGGCTTGGGCAAGGTTCACAGTTTCTGGCGTGGTCAAGTGGCCTTTGGAATTGTAGCGTAGCCGCTGGCCTTCTTTGACTTCAATCTGGGTCCGTTGGGCAATTTCTTTATCATGGGCTTTGTTTTCAATAGTGACGGCAACGGCGTGTTCCTGGACGGTGACGTGTATTTCCCCTGAACCGGGGTTATAAACCTCGAAAACCGTACCCAAGGCACGGATTGCGAGGCCGCCAGACCCTACTTCAAATGGGCGGTTGGCAGCCTCGGCAACGGTAAATTGTGCATGGCCGTGGTGCAAGGTGATGTGCCGCAAGGATTCGCTGTAATCCACGGAGACGGCGGTGTTGGTATTGAGCAATAAGCGGCTGCCGTCGGCAAGCTGGATGTCCCGTAATTCACCCGTCTTGGTGCGATAATCGCTGAGGTAATCGTCAAGCCAATGCGATTGTTCCGGCAGGATTAAAGTGACCGCAAATAACCATGCCGCCGCGAATGACAATGGGATTGCCAGCCAGCGGGTATAGTCGGCTGGTAAGTGGCGTCGGCTAATTTGTGTGGGCTTTGTTAAGGGGGCGGTTAGTTTTTTTTGGCCAGTTCGGTTGGCATCGGTTATGGTGGATGAGTTGATCCGTGGGCTTTGCGCGGCATTGACCGCGTCGTTAAGTAAATCTTCCGCTTTGGCAAAGGCTTGGGCATGGAGAATATCTTGCGACAGCCAATCGGCAAAGGCATGGGTTTCCCTCTCACTGATGTCGCCTGAACGCAGGAGCACCAGCCATTCAATGGCTTGTTGCATCAGTTCTGGCAGCTTGGTGGTGTCCGTCTGGGAAGGCATGGATGTGATAATAGGCAAGTGATTACTGAATAAGACGTTTCGTGGGTAATAATTGCTCAGTAGAATTCAAGGGGCAAACCTTACCCGTTTTCTACACGCAGGGCCAAATGGGCTAACGCTTTGACTAAATGCCGGTACACTTTGATCCGCGATATGCTTAAGCGTTCCGCAATTTCATGGTGGGTAAGTCCGTCAATGCTTTGTAGTAGGAAAGCGGTACGGCATTCGACATCCAGTTCACCCAATGCGGCTTGGAGGGCTTCCAGCCGTTGCTGCGCCATGACGATTTGTTCAGGTCCTGGTGTTTCGCTAGTATATGAATCCGCACTGAAGTCTGGGTTTATATCGACATTATATTGATTCCTTACCTTGATCTTGCGTTGGTAATCATTCGCCAGGTTGATGGCGATCCGATAGGCCAGCGCACGCGCATTGTTGATAGGGGTGGCATCGCTGGTTTGGCAAAAACGGATAAAGGTTTCGTGGGTGATTTCGGCGGCGGTATCCGGGCATCTGAGCCGATTTGTCAAAAATTGCAGCAATTCCTCGGCAAGGGAGTCACTCCAAAATGCGGCATTTTGAGGGTATTGGAGTTCTGTCATGTTGAATGCGGCGTAATTTCATCAATAAATCAACGCGCATTATCTTACGGTTCGTTTACCAACGCTAATAATTTGGCAATAAATCAAAGAGGTAAGGGTTTCCCCTATTCATGCAAGAATTCGGTGTGTTTGGATTAGCCTACGAGGCTTATTAAATTTTGGTTTATTTACTTTTCCACACAGTGTTGCGATTGTGACATCAGATTTCAGTATGGTTTTTCAGGCATTTTCCACACGATAATGCTAATACCCAATTTTTTCAAGTCGTGTAAATGATAAATTTTTCTTAAATTTAATGGTCCAAGAAAACACAGTAAAAAAGTGTGTCATATGACACACCTACTGCGGCATATCACGCATTTTTTTCTGAAAGCCGCGCCGGACGGTCGTTTCCGAGGGGCTTAAAAAATTGAAAAGTGTGTCATATCACACAGTTTTATTAATTCTTCATCTTTTACTACGTTTTTTTCGTGCTTTTTTGGCTTTCCTTGCCTATGCGACTATGAAATAAAAAACAAGTAATATTTATTAAAAATCAATTATATATGAAATTATCAAAGGTTTTTTAGCGAACCCATTCTCGCCCTAACCCCTTAAAATATATTGGCACAAAAATTGCTTTATATTTTGTGCATTGGTCTAGTGGCTGGCGATTCTACCTCCTCAACCATGACCAAGCACAGCAGTATTGCTTTATCCGGCTTACGGTTGGCACCTTGCCTTCATAAGCTAGCATCCTTCCTCACTTAACGGGTTAATTAGACGGTTTAAACCAGTTTACTTGACCCGCTTTTTTTTAATACCCGAGGCTGACATGAATTTAAACCATAACACCAATATCATTCAAAATAATGTGCACGCCCACATTAGTAAACGGAATGCATATCATCAGGCAGGCCATGCCGCCGCCATTTGTTTAGGTAACCGAGAAAAACAATTGCCAGCAGTGCATTTTCAGGTAACCGTCAAGCACTCCGCCTACATGAGCAAAGTTTCCTGCAAGTACAAGGCTCAAGTTGAGGGTGGACGTTTGCTGGAAAGTCTGCCGCCCTCCTTTGCTGACGCAACACGGCACCTATCCGCAGCCGAACAACAATTATGCCGATCAGCCATTGAAGCAGACATCATAAATCTATTGGCAGGGCCATTGTCGGAAGCGAAATATGTGGCGTTGTGCGATGGCGAGGTTTTCAATGCCAATCTGGTTTATTTAGGGGCGCTCCAGTTTTATAGCGGCAAGGCAGAATTGGAAATCATCAATGACCTTATGGGGTGCTACTTGCCTAATAGGGCAGAGCGCAAACAAAAACTCGCAGAGCTATTTTTGGCCTCTTACAGTTTTATCAATAAAAATGCAAATTGGAGGGCAATCACAACACTGGCAGAAGCGATTTATCTGAATCCCAAGGAAGTTTACAGCTGTGAAGAATTAATGGCGCTACTAGATGAGCCTTGTTCGGCAGATAAGCTTATTGCAGTAGGAAGCCATTAAGGTTTTTCACTAAACAATTATTGATAGCCAACATTACACTGAGTTATGCCGTTTGCCACTAGCCTTGTTTTCGAAACGCTCTTCCGCCGTCACCAGCTGGAATTGTTGAAATTTGCCGGGCTACACTCAAATGAAGAAGTCGCCGAAGATTTGGTGCAGGAAGCCTACCTGCGCTTAATGCGACAAGCGCAAACCGAAAAGATCGACAACCCTCGTGCATATCTGTATAAGATCACCCGCAACCTGAGTTCTGATTATTTGCGACAAGGCCAAGTTCGTTCGCGCTATCAAGACGATAGCGGGATAGAGCTAGAAAGTATTGCCGATCCACAGCCAGAATTGGAAATTGAAATCGAGGCTCAGGATAAGTTGCAGCGTTGTTTGGATGCGCTGGATAGCTTGCCGGAAGTTTACCGTCATGTCTTATTGCTGCATCGAATCGATGGCATGACCTATGCCGAAATTGGAACAGCGTTAAAAATCCCGGCCCGTACTGTCGAACGTTATGCTGCCAAAGCGCTTGCCCATTGTTTTACTAAAGCCAATGACAGCATTTAAGATAGGACGAAATATAAAATAAATGGCGGTCTAATGGCATCGAAATCGTCTTATTAGGCATCAAGGATCATGAAAATAATTACCAGATGATACCCACCCCAATAAAACCAAGCGCAGACCATTACAAACAAGCCAGCTATTGGGTTAGCTTGTTACATGATGGTGATTGTTCGACACAGCAACATCAGGATTTTCAGATTTGGTTGAGCAGAAACATACTTAACCAACAGGCTTACCAAGAAGTTGAAGCGTATTGGCAGGATTTGGGTGCTTTGGAAGCCATAGCGCAAGAACCGCTCCAAGCTGCTCGTGCTTCTATAAGGCAAAAACAAACCCAGCGGCGGTGGCTGTCCCGGCAATACTTGGCAATTGCCGCATCGGTGTTAGTTCTAGTAATTGCTGCCCCTTTCATCCAGCTTTGCCTTGATAACGGCAATTACCAGACGGCTAAAGGCGAGCAGAAGCAAATTCAATTAAGCGATGGCAGTCTTATCGATCTGAATACCGATACCGAGCTTCGAGTTAGCTACACACTATTTACCCGCAAGGTAACGATGGAGCATGGAGAAGCCTTATTCACTGTCAAACATAATGCTGATAAGCCATTTGAGGTCGCGGCTTCAGGCGGAATAATCCGGGATATTGGCACCCAATTCAATGTTTTCCAGCAAGCCGATAAGGTTTCCGTAACCGTGTTAGAAGGTGAAGTCAGCGTCAGTAAACTTCAAGATACAAAACCGCAAATGCTGACCGCAGGGATGCAATACACTTACAGCCAAAATGGACAAAGCCAACTGGCAAACAACCGAGATTACATCGATGTCGGGGGCTGGCGGGAGGGGCGCATCGTCTTTAAAGGCCAGCGGTTGGATGTCGTGCTGGATCAGTTATCGCGGTACCACGCTGTTAAGTTAAACACAAGCAGTCCAAAGTTAGCGGCATTGAAAGTCAGCGGCAATTTCCCGACTAACGACCTTATTCTTGCACTGAATACCATTGCTGCCAGTTTGCCGATAAAAATAAACCGCTTGGGTGCAGACCGTATTGTGTTGCTTGCATCTGGCAAGGTTAAGTAGGGCTCTTTTTGAGCTTAATGGCTAAAAAGCAGTTTTGTAAGAAAACGAAATATTACCTATTTTTAATAACTTGCAGAGCCAAGTCAAATATCAATCAACCCTGTGAGTTGCTTTTTAAACAAATAGCATCATTAATAATGATAACGGCACTGGGCAATAAAAATAG
>JABFSV010000345.1 GCA_013140405.1 Methyloglobulus sp.
GTAAATACCGGTTGGGTAAGGTAAACCCAACCGGGTGCTTCTTGCTACGGCAACTGGGGTAAGGAAGTGGCCCGATCCCGTAGCCCCGGGCGTTATTTCAAAATCAGCAACACGCACCGGTGGTCGCTGTCCAGCCTCCACGCATGTTAAAGTAATAAAAACCATGCGAACCCACTGGCGGGTACAACGTAAACTGTTTAACAATCGAGTTGCCCTATTAGGCAACTTTTTTATGCGAATACCGATCAGTTGTCACAGGGAACTTCATTGCGCTGGGATCATCTTCCACACAAATAAGATTTCCCATTTAGTAACAGCCACAACCGCCACCCTGTGCGGCATTGCCACCCGCTGCTGCCTCACGGCTACCATAGTTGTGCGCCCTGAGTGCGCTTTGCAACGGGTATGGGTCTAACGCCATCTGCGGCTTGGCGAGGTTGCCGCGTTCCCAGGGTTGCACGGGGGCGCAGGCAACAAGACACAACAGGGTTAAACAAATGATTAATCCAAGAAATGGTTTTGATAAGGCCATGCTCAATTACTTAATCCAAAAAGTTGAAAGTGATGATTGGGTTGAATACGTTAAAACCCATAACTCCAAGTAAACGACAACGCCCCGTCACGGTCAAGTTGGTAGCCGTTGACATCGGTGTACACGGGTTGCAGCCATTCGAAGCTGAGGCGGTTGCCAGCCAATGAACCGCTTGGAACTGTGGCGCTCAGACCGAAGCCGATGTCAACGTAATGTGCGCCATAGTTGGCTGGAAAATCCATGGGCGTAGGGCGGTCATTGGCATCGCTTAAGCGTTTGCTCTCCTCCAGGCTAGCAAGGCACTCGTTATATTCCCCTTGATGCAAAAAAGGCTGCCCATCAGGAATACCGTCCCCATCCAGGTCATCCGCACGTATATATTGGTCTATGGGGCAATTGCTGGTTTCGATTTCTTGATCCTTGCGACCCGTTGGATAATGCCCCTTGATGCTACCTTGCCAGGTATAAGCAGCACGGACTGTGGCGGACAACCAACGGGTCAGGTCATAGCCACCCCAAACGCTGGTTTCAAAAATATCGCCCAAGGCATAGCCGGACTTATTACTACCTTCCAGGCGTTTGGTGCCGCCGACTTGTGCGCCCCAAGACCAGTCATTAGTCTTGCCGGTATACGTCAGGCTGGGCTTAAAATCCCAAGTGCCGCTGCCCAGTTGCATACCATAATGAACATAAGCGCCATCCAGATCTTTTAAGCCCACCCCTTCCCTTAATTTGATGCCGACATCCCCAGTGGGGGCACTGATGCCCAAGCTGGTATGCAAATGATGATGAGCCGCGTCAAATAATTTGACTAAAGCAAACATACCTGTATCGCCGATGCCACCGGTTTCATGTCCATGTGCATGTGTACTGTGCCCGTCATTGGGGTCAAATAGGCTTGGCGGCTGGTACAGTGCCATATCCATGTCCAGAAATTGCGGCATTAACATTAAAGTCAGCCAGTCGGTAGGAGCGTACATCAATTCCAACATATGCATATCCATGCTCATTTCACGGGGCAAAATGGCACATCCACCATCAAAACGGTTAAGACCTTGGTCATCAAAGCTGCCGGCTGAACCTGGGCAACCCTGAGTAAGCATCTGTTGTTCAGTGACCTTTTTGTTGCCATGCAGGAATTCCCCGCCTTGTTGGCCTCGCATGTAGCGGTAACCGATCATAATATCCCCGGCTTTATCCAGAGTATGCCCAAACAATACCCCCGCCGGGATATTGGGGTGGTCGGCATGGTGTGCATGTTGGTGACTGCCGCCCGAGCCGCCTTGCCCCAAAGCTGACAGGTTAACCTTTAGCGCGGCATTGGCGACCCAATAGTCAAAATTGGCAAAATCTTGTTCACCGCCGCCACCCAGTTTAAGGCCGCCTTGGTGGGTGTAGTATTCAAACCCCGCCTCAAGGCCGACACCTTTGGCAAACTGCTTACTGACTGTAACCCCCCCACTCAACGTACCATAACCGGACAAACGTTGATCACTGGAAAAGTTAGCGGGGAGGGTGGGTTGGAAAATGTGTGAAATGGGGTCGGTTGTTCCACTAACAAGGAAGTAGGACTTGTAAAAATCTGCCGCCTCCTGAGAGTAATACCGCACCCTAGGAGTGACCGCCCATCCGTCGCCCAAGGGCTGTACCCAATCGGCGGCAAATGTGTGGGCATTTATACCCCAGTCATCATGGGCAAACTGGTAATCCAGGTGCAACGCTGCATCCATCGGCTCTACATATTGCGCCCAACGCGCAGTCCAGTTCCACTGGTTGCGGACATCCGGGCGTTGTTCTATAAAGGTAGGCCCTTTTCCAAACACAATACCATCAGGTAAGCCCTGCTGTCTGCGGTCATCAGGGTCTATACCTATTATCCAGCTTACCTTGTAGGGGTTTTCCAAAAAGCCAGTGCTACGGGTGTAGCCCATGCCCAGTTCCATCACAGCATCCTTATTGATGACTTGGGTCAGGCCAAGCTGGGTAGCCCAATCCTGGCGATTGCCGTGCAAAGTATGCTGGCCTGTTGTTGGATTGTTGTCGATTTGGTCAATATAAGCGTCTTTATTAGTATAATGAACTACCCCAAAACCCAGATCGGCATTAATGTCACTATTGGTATAGCTCAGCCCCAAGTTAACCGTGGTTTGTTTCTGGTTGAAATCCATGTGCCCGCCCAAATTAACGAACCGCGATTCATAATCCCGTTCCAAAGAGATGCCACCGCCTACATCCAGTGCCGTCTCATCCCATTCATAGCCCAGCTTGAAATCGCCTTGCTTGCGGGTTTCCGGCGAAGCGTAACCCATCACATGCACCGGTCGGTCTTTCAGGAAGGATGCCTGTCCGGTGGTTGGATCAACAACTTGATAAAGGGGATTACCTTTGCTGTCAAAGTATGCACCTTGGGCATCATAGGCTGAGGCGCCAGTGATTATAGGATTGCCATTATCGTCATATTGTTGATTTTTGTAACTAAGTGCCCCTGACCGTTCCGGCGCGCTGCCGTATGGCGTGGCACCCGCCCAAGTGTCTTCTGTATAGTTAAACGCAAACTTGACACGGTCGGTTAAACTTATTCGGGCACTACCATGCAGGCTGTCCACCTCGATGGGATTACGGCTGTTAGGTACTTTAATATTTCTTATGCCCGCCCCCGTTTGTATATTCTTGGAATCTGTATAAGTACCCTCACGTCGGCCTTCCTGATAATGGCTGTATTGGAAATCAACGCTGTCTTCTTCGGCGGAGCGGGCTGTTGGCTGGAATAAGCCGGGCAAGATGAGGGCAGCGGCAGTGAGTTTTAGTAACGGTGTTTTTGTTGCGGCGGTTGCCTGTGCTTTTCCTGTGTAGGATGCCCTGTTCGTACCTGAGAGGTGGTTAACGGCACGCACAGCGTAACCTAATGGGCGGCTGCCGTCATCTGGCGTTGACGTTAAGCCAAAGTGCGCCACTTTACTTCGGTAGAAAACCGAGTTCAGCGGATTGTCGTTTGGCTTGGGCTTTTCGAAGGACTCAACCAAAGATTTCTTAAAATAACGCCTTTTTACTTTCCTTTTAATAACAGCCACAACCGCCTCCCTGAGCGGCATTGCTGCCCGCGGCCGCTTCCCGGCTACCATAGTTGTGCGCCCTGAGTGCGCTTTGCAAAGGGTACGGGTCTAAGGCCATCTGTGGCTTGGCGAGGTTGCTACGTTCCCAGGGCTGTACGGGGGCGCAGGCGGTCACCATCATAGTTAAAACAAGAGCTAAGGTCGGGGTAATCTTTTGCAATAGGTTCATGTCAATCTCCCTTATCATTATCAGTGTTTGGTTAAAATGTTTATTTGATTTCCAATAAATAAGTGCCTATCACCAGCGTCCCATTTGGCAATAAGCCTTTTCCACTTAGGCTTTTCTCCCAGAAGGCCAGCTCGCCAGGGAAATGCAACCGCCATTTGCTGTCCTGCGGCATCAGTAACGGGCTTCCTGCCAGCCCTTGCTGATGATTTTTTGCTGCATGATTCCGTACAGATCAGTATTCATAGTGTGTTTGATCAATAAGACAATGCATTAGCAAAAGTTGGTAAAGATCCCATACGTTAATGAAATCACCCAACATAACGAGCCAAACTCGATCAGCCCTCGTGACTCCCAGGCTGCGTAGATTAAAGAGGAAAAGCCTTACCAACCGTCAGGAGAAAATCTTTGGCATCGACATAGCCAATAATCCGAAAGCTTGTTAGTTCTTTCCGCGCTGGGCTAAAAAATAAGATAGCGGGTGGGCCGATCAGGTTAAATTGTTTTAAAAAGGCCTTGTCTGCCTCTGTATGCTGGGTGACATCGGCTTGCAAAATAACAGTATCCGATAAGGCTTCGTGAACTGACGGATCGGTAAACGTGCTGTGCTTCAACTCGACACAGGACGTACACCAATCTGCATAAAAATCCAGCATCACCGGCTTGTTTTGGCGTTGGGCCATTTCAAGTTGGGCTTGAAAATCCGCTACCGTACTCACTTTTTTAAAGGCTAATGTCGGCTGAAGGCTGGCTTCACAAGCTTCTACCGCAGAACAGACCAGAGCTGGGATTTCTTTAGTATAATGTCCCGAAAAGCCCAGCCATAATAGGACACCATAAATTATTGTGGTAAATCCGGCAATACGCCATCGGCGTTTTCTCATTAATAAGAACACAGGCAATGTGGCTAGCATTAACCATAAGGCCAGTGTTGCCTTTACTGGAATGATCCGGCTTAACAAACCAATGGCGACCGCCAACAGCCCAATGCCGAACACGGCTTTTACAGCTTCCATCCAGGATCCCGTCCTGGGCAATAGCTTCCCGGCAAACGTGCCGACCAAAAGCAACGGCGTCCCCATCCCTAGGCCAAGGGAGAATAACGCCGCCCCACCCAACACGGCATCACCGGTTTGGCTGATATACAGTAACGCACCCGCCAACGGCGCCGTTACGCAAGGCCCGATGATCAGCGCAGAAAACACACCCATCACGCCCGCACCTCAAAGGCTGCCACTTCTTTGGCGGGGGCTGGCGGCAGTCAATTTTG
>JABFSV010000457.1 GCA_013140405.1 Methyloglobulus sp.
GATTATAAATAATCAGCAATTTTACAGACCCTAACGGATATCGCGAAGGTCTGTTAATACCAGTTGCATAAGCTCTTCCCCCTCAGCCTTCAAGGGCTGGTTTTGGCCGCTATGCATAGAAGCTAACTATGTATAGTTACAAACAGCTGTGTTTGCAAATTCTTAATTTATTGGACTAATTTTAAAAGTGTAGCCTTTTAGCTTGACATAGTTTTACCGGTGTCTTGAAGTGGAAACTCACTCACTTCAGGAGGTTCAAATGAACTCTGACCACCACACAAGCCGTTGGCTATTCGAGAGCCAATTGGCACCCTTCGTAGATGCTTTCATGCTGCATCTGTTTGACTGCGGCTATGCATCAAACACCATTAATAATTACCTTGCTGGACTGACCCACTTCGCGCACTGGCTAACCCTAGACAATATTGATGTTAAAAGCATCGATGAAAAGCTGATCCAGCAATTTCTTAACGATCACCTGCCTCGCTGCAACTGCGAGAAGCCAGCATTTCACGACGCTAAGGATTTGCATGCAGCACTTGGTCATCTTCTTGTTCAGCTACGTGCCAATGCAGTTATCGCTGATCCATCAAGCGGTCTAACCCCTATGGATGAAGAGTTACGACGATTCGATGATCATATGAATCACGTCCGAGGACTCGCACCCAAAACGCGTAAACACTATCTTGCAATCATTCGCCGCCTGCTTTTGGGGCAGTTTGCCGATCGAGCCGTTGTCGTCAGTACTTTCAGACCCGACGATATACGCAAGTTTGTCGCCTGTCAGGGTGAGTTTTGCAAAGTTCCCGCCAGTATCAAAGCCACTATCTCGGCGTTACGCGGCTATTTTCGTTACCGTACCACCCTGGGTGATAAGGTCCATCATTTGGTCGGAGTGACATCATTTCCGGCCAATTGGCAACAAGCTTCTTTACCGAAAACATTGGACAATGACGAAATTGAACGTTTATTGGCCGCCCTTGACTATGACGGCGCAACGGCACGCAGGACGGCAGCCATCGTGCATTGTGCGCTGGATCTTGGCTTGCGCAGCTGCGAGGTGGCTCACCTTGGGCTTGATGACATTGACTGGTCGGCCGCGACTATTACGCTGCAACACACCAAAGGCCGTCGCGACGATGTCATGCCTTTGCCAGCGGCAACCGGCCAAGCCATTGCCGATTACTTGCAGTTTGAACGGCCACAAACCACCAACCGGGCGGTGTTTGTGCGTAATGTTGCGCCACGCGACCAGCCTATTGGCCCTGATCTCATCCGACAATCGATACGACAGGCTTATGCCCGTGCCGGATTACCCTATACGCGTTCACACCTTTTGCGGCACACGATGGCCAGCCGGCTATTGGCGGGCGGCAGTTCGATTAAAGAGGTGGCCGATGTCTTGCGGCACCGGTCACTGAATACCACCCTGGTTTACGCCAAACTCGACAGCAGAAATCTTGCAGCGGTGGCCTTGCCTTGGCCAGGGAGTGTGTCATGAACGCGCACATTTTAATGCAAACACATGCCGAAAATTATCTGGGTGAGCGTCGGCGGCTGGGTTTTGGCTTGCGCAGCACGGGCTATTCGGTGATGAGTTTTGCCCGCTACGCCGATGCCCTTAATAGCCAAGAACCCTTGACCATGGAGATCATGGCCGATTGGGCCCGGCAAGACCAGGGCAACAGCGATAAGCCATCCACTTGGGCGCGGCGCATGCGAAAGCTACGCCCGTTTTGCTATTACCTACAACAATTTGAACCCCGTACCGAGGTGCCGGACGACAGCGTCTTTGGCCGAGTTGGCCAGCGATTCGCACCGCACATTTATAGCGAGCAGGAAATTATCGATTTGTTAGCGGCTGCCCGTAATCTGGGTTCATTCATTCCAGGATTGCGTGGTGCCACCTACGAAACGCTGTTCGGCTTAATAGCATCCAGTGGGCTTCGTGTTTCTGAAGCGGTGCATCTGCTCGATACAGATGTCGATCTAAAATCAGGCATGCTGACCATACGGCAAACAAAATTTGCCAAGTCACGCCATGTTCCGCTCCATCCCAGTACGGTAGAGGTACTGAAACACTATCGGTCACAGCGAAATGTGTCTATTAAAGTGATGGATGATACGCCGTTTTTCATCGGCACGCGGGGTCGGCATCTTGGGCATGGCCTGGACCTTCGGCAAGTCCATCGTGTCTTCATTAATTTACGTGACCAATTAGGTTGGATCAATCGCGGTGCGCACGATGGCCCGCGCATCCATGATTTGAGGCACACCTTTGTCGTCCGCCGCGTGCTGCTTTGGCAGGCTCAAGGATTGGATGTCGACCAGCAGATGCTGGCCTTGTCCACCTATGTAGGCCATACCAATGTGACCAACACGTATTGGTATCTGACCGGCATCCCCCAACTCATGGCGGTGGCGGCAGAAAAGTTTGAAAGCTTCACGCAAATGCCGGAGGTGTACCATGACTGAAATAACAGCCCCCCGGCCGGTATCGTTTGCCGCTTTGGTTCAGCAATTTTTTACTGAATATCTGATAAACCAACGCGCATTAAGCCCTCCCACTATTGCCTCTTACCGGGACGCCATGTTGTTGTTCCTGGATTTTGCGCGGCATCGCCTGGGCAAAATGCCGACAGCACTGAACCTAAACGACATCAGGCAGGATTTGATTCTAGCCTATCTGGATCATTTGGAACAAGAGCGGCAAAATTCGGTGCGCAGCCGCAACCTGAGATTGACGGCGTTGCGTGCGTTCCTTAAGTTCGCCGCACGGCGTGACATAACATCTTTCTTTGTCATTGAACAAGCGTTGGGCGTACCCATGAAGCGTTTTGAACGTCCCATGTTGGGCTTCTTGACCCGTGATGAAATGTTGGCGGTGATTGGGCAGCCCGGTGATACTTGGACTTCGCAACGCGACCATCTATTGTTGGCCATGCTATATAACACGGGCGCTCGCGTCTCAGAAATCATTGGTGTCAAGGTGGGTGATGTTGTGTTGGGTGAATCCGCTTGCGTGCATTTACGTGGCAAGGGCCGCAAACAGCGGTCGACACCTTTATGGAAAAGCACCGTCCATGAAATCGGCGTCTGGTTGCGACGTAACCCATCGCTGGGTACAGACGCCGCGTTATTACCTAACCGGGATGGCAATCTGATGACACGTTGTAATGTCACGCAACGCCTAAACATTGCGGTAGATCGGGCAGCCCAGGCACATAAAAGCCTCTCCAAACGAAAAATATCGCCTCATACCATAAGGCATACGACTGCCATGCATCTGTTACAGTCCGGTGTCGCATTTAGTGTGATTGCCTTATGGCTAGGGCACGAGAGCACGACTACCACACATCGCTATGTCGAGGCAGATTTGGCGATGAAGGAAAAGGCTCTTGCCAGGCTCCAAGAGCCAGAGACCCTCCTTTGTTGTTACCATCCGGCTGATGATGAATTGATGCAGTTCCTTAAGGATCTATAACTATGCATAGCGCGCTACCAGGCTTTACTGGTAGCGCGTGGGATTCGGAGCAAAATAAAACACAACTATACATAGTTAGCTTCTATGCATAGCGGCCACTATGGATAGCTATCCATAGTGGCCGATAAATTAAGTTGATCGCCAAGAATCGAGCGTCGGCTTCCTGCTCGGATGCAGCCATTTGACAAAATGAGCAGAAAGTCCCTGCCCTCGGATCGTCAGTCAAATCACAATATTTCTGCTACAGAGATTATTACGGGCACACCGTTTGCCTGGGAGTGCATTTCATGCGTTTACCCCATCGTGGTCACTCAAACAATTCGGCGTGTGTTCCCGCCCGCACGAATACCACCCGCTCATTCGTGCCGCTGCCGTCCAGCTTATAAATCAATAGGAAGTCACCACCGATATGGCAATCTCGATGGTTTGTCCATTGCCCGGTTAGCGGATGGTCGAGCCATTCTGCCGGCAACGGCGCAGCGTTTTCAATGAGCAACAGCATGGCCTCCTTGAGGTTATTCATGTCGTAACGGCCACTGTGTGCGAGGCGTTGCCAGTCTTTCTGGAACTCTTTGGTTCGTGTGAATTCTCGCGGCGGGTTGGTGCGCTTACTCTTCGCCGTCTTTTTCGAGGTCATCGAACAATTCCTGAACTGATCCAAAGCGCGGTAGATTACCGGAGTCGGCCTCTTTCATTGCGGCGACTGTTACGGCATTGGGCGCTTTGACCTCGAATGGCAAGCCGTTTTGGGCGACTACTTGACGCAAGAACAAGCGGACAGCATCCGATATATTCAGGCCGCAAGAGGCCAAAACCCGAGTGGCATTTTCCTTTAAGTCAGGCTCGATCCGAGAACGAATTTCGGCAACCTTGAGAGGCGGTAAAAGTGTGGTAGGCATGATTATACTCCGTCATTGTAGCTACATAGACAAAGTATAACATGAACAAAATTGGATAACACAAAAATTCGGCTTCCTGCATAGTCTCACGGACTAGCGGGGACATTTGGTCGGCGGGCATAACCGTATTTCATGCTTACATTTCGCAACCGATATTTGCGACACGCAAGCTCTTGTTTTTGCTGCCTCTAAAAATCGTCGCGAATCTTACCCATTGTGCAACTGGCGATCGATGGAGACTTGCCTAAGAATCCCCTGTCTGGTTATTTTACCTTAGGCGTCTTTTTTTTCAGAAACTCTATACGGCCTCAATGTGCACGTCCCCTTATTACTGTGCTTTGTCAGGATGGAAAACGTGAGAGCGTGAATTTGTTCACAGCTTTACTACGTTAACGCTTGTCATTCATTCAGCATCAACTAGAATGAGGTTGGAGTGAATGCAAGAACGGAAGCAACGGATCGGCACAATTTGATAGAGTTGTGCCGATTTTTTTTGCGCACGATTCCGTCATGTGGACTTCAACGAGCCGATGTGAAAGAATAAAACAAGAACAGATAGGAAACAAAAGTCTATACTGTCATTTTACCTATCTTTGCCTCGTTGTTTTTATGCGCCACGTTATAGCTGAAATTCTGTTTCCCCGTCCAATACCGCAGAGCGTGTTACTTCCTCTGTTCAATGGCAAAGTTTC
>JABFSV010000054.1 GCA_013140405.1 Methyloglobulus sp.
CCTCCGGGCATGTGGAACTGCTCGATTGTGCCTGGACAAGGCATGAAAGTCCTCGGGTCTTCAGCGTTTAAGCGGCACTCGATGGCATGTCCGGTAAGGCGGACTTGATCTTGTGTGATGGATAAGGGCAAACCTGCGGCAATCCGAAGCTGCTCTTTAACGATATCAAAGCCGGTTATCATTTCAGTGACCGGATGTTCAACTTGCACACGGGTATTCATCTCAATAAAGAAGAACTCGCCTTTCTCATACAAGAACTCGAACGTACCAGCACCCAGATAACCAATATCAACACATGCCTTGGCACAACGCTCACCAATCAATTTACGCTGTTCTTCAGTAATGCCAGGCGCTGGGGCTTCTTCCACCACTTTTTGGTGGCGGCGCTGCATGGAGCAATCACGCTCGCCAAGATGGATCGCATTGCCATGAGAATCTGCCATCACCTGAAATTCGATATGGCGCGGATCTTCCAGGAACTTCTCCATGTACACCGTGCTATTGTTAAACGCAGAACCCGCTTCCGCTTTGGTCATCGATATTGCGTTTATTAACGCGGCTTCGGTGTGAACGGTACGCATCCCGCGACCGCCACCGCCACCTGCGGCTTTGATGATGACTGGATAACCAATTTCATGTGCGAGCTTGAGGTTTTTCTTGGCGTTATCACCTAAAGGGTCATTATTGCCAGGCACACAAGGAATTCCGGCTGCCAGCATGGCATTCTTGGCGGAAATCTTATCGCCCATCATACGGATGGTATCGGCATTAGGGCCGATAAACACAAAACCGCTTTGTTTTACTTTTTCGGAAAAATCGGCATTTTCCGATAAAAATCCATAACCAGGATGGATGGCTTCGGCATCAGTCACTTCTGCTGCGCTGATAATGGCGGGAATGTTAAGGTAACTGTCTATAGATGCCGCAGGGCCTATGCAAACCGATTCATCTGCCAAGCGAACATGCTTCAAGTCTCGGTCAGCTTCAGAATGGACAGCAACAACCTTGATTCCCAACTCCCTGCAAGCGCGTAATATCCGCAGGGCAATTTCGCCACGGTTGGCGATGACTATCTTATCGAACATGGCTTTCTCGTCCAGAGGGTTATTCAATGATGAATAAGGGTTGACCATATTCGACAGGCTCGGCATTTTCTACCATGATTTTGGTGACCGTGCCGGTCTTGTCTGCTTCGATCTGGTTAAGTATTTTCATGGCTTCGATGATGCACAGGGTGTCGCCCTGTTTCACCGAATGCCCAACGTCCACAAAGGATTTCGAACCTGGGGAAGCAGAGCGGTAAAATGTCCCGACCATAGGCGATTTGACGATGTGGCCCGATATCGTTTCTTCCGCTGCTGCGGGCGTTATTGACACGCCCAAAACCTGTTGTATTGGTGCTGCTGGTGCGGGGGCGTAATTAATTGCTGGAGGCGCGGCAGAATAGCGGCTGATGCGTATCGCTTCTTCGCCTTCTTTAATCTCCAACTCGGCTATGCCTGATTCCTCTAAAATTTCGATCAATTTTTTTATTTTTCTAATGTCCATCGGTTTTATTTCTCGTGTTTGTTATTTTCTAATTGTGGTTATGTTTTGGTGGGCAGCCTGTAGCGCCAGCTCGTATCCGATTGCACCCAGCCCACAAATAACACCAACTGCTATATCTGAAAGATAAGAGTGATGCCTGAATGGCTCTCGGGCATGTACGTTTGACAGATGAACTTCTATAAAAGGTATCTGGGTTGCCAATAAGGCATCACGGATGGCAATGCTGGTATGCGTAAATGCTGCCGGATTGATGATGATGAAATCAACTTGTGCGTGGTAAGCCTTATGTATCAACTCCACAATTTCATGTTCGGCATTATTTTGATGAAAATGCAGTTGATGGTTTAATTCTGCCGCCATCTGCCCCAGGTTTTGCCTGATGTCGGTCAAGGTTTGGTTACCGTAATGTTTAGGCTCGCGTAGACCTAATAAATTAAGATTGGGTCCATTTAATACGGTAATTGTCGCCATGACCACACTACTGTCGGGTTAAGATGAGTTTTAGCCGCTAATTGTGCCTAAGTTCACAGATTTTGTCCAGATATGCGTACATTTTTGGATATACCAAACAGCTAAAAGCACTCGGAGTGCGAATTCTGCACTAAACTGGCAATCCAGTGTTGCGTTAGATCAAAATTATCTGAATTTTTAGTTCAAAAATTTTATTAAATCATCGAATGAAGGTAGTATTAGCACTGATACTACCTTTGGGAACAAAACATGCCACACAGAAATTTCAAAAAAAGCAAACCAAGTTCAACGATTTGTACCCTCCCAGACTTAGGTATGGAAAAACGGCATTTAATGGATGATTTTAAACGCTATTATGGTCACAGGCTGGGCAGGGACGAGAACTGCAAATCCCTACACTACGCCTATGAGGCGCTATCGTTAGCAATTAGCGACCGTTTGATAGAACGCTGGAAAAAAACCTACAACGCCTATAAAGAGCAAGATTGCAAACGTGCCAATTACCTGTCCATGGAATTCCTGATGGGACGCACCCTCAGTAATGCCATGATTAACTTGGGGCTTACCGACATTGCAGCAAAAGCCATGTATGACCTGGGCTTGGAAATGGAAGAGCTTATAGACAGCGAATATGATGCTGGCCTTGGTAATGGCGGCTTAGGCCGTCTGGCTGCTTGTTTTATCGACAGTTGTGCAACCTTGCAACTACCCGTTACCGGTTACGGCTTACGCTATGAATACGGGATGTTTTCGCAATTAATCATCAATGGCGAGCAGGTAGAAAAGCCCGACCATTGGCTGCGGAACGGCAATATCTGGGAAATTGAGCGCTTTGAGTACAAGCAAGCCATTAAATTTGGCGGACATACCGAAACCCACATCGACGAACGGGGCCAAAAACGGGTTTGCTGGATCGACACCCACGACGTACTGGCTGTGCCTTACGACACGCCCATTCCAGGCTTTCAGAATGGCACCGTCAACACTTTGCGCTTATGGAAAGCCATGGCGACCGAAGAATTTAATTTGCAGGAATTCAACGAAGGCGATTATGCAGAAGCCGTCGCTGCCAAAAATAGCGCCGAAAACATCACGATGGTGTTGTATCCCAACGATGCCAGCGAAAATGGCAAGGTACTTCGTCTAAAGCAACAATATTTACTGGCATCGGCCAGTTTACAGGATGTGCTTTCAATCTGGATCGGACGCCACGGCAATGATTTTACCGAATTCGCCGCTAAAAACTGTTTTCAGTTGAATGATACGCATCCTAGCATCGCAGTTGCCGAACTGATGCGCTTACTCATGGACATACATGGCTTGGATTGGGACCATGCATGGTCAATCACCCAGAAGACCATGGCTTATACCAACCATACCTTATTGCCAGAAGCCCTGGAACGTTGGTCGGTCAACCTGTTCAAGCAGTTATTGCCTAGGTTGATGGAAATCATTTTTGAGATAAACGCCCACTTCCTTGCTGAAGTCTCCGCCCACTGGCCTGGCGACAAGGATAGGCTCACCCGGATGTCATTGATTGAAGAAGGCTCGGAGCAGCAAGTCAGGATGGCGTATCTGGCGATAGTCGGCAGCTACTCGGTCAATGGCGTTGCCGAACTGCATTCCAAACTGCTGCAACAAGGCTTGTTCCACGACTTTTACGAATTGTGGCCGCAAAAATTCAACAATAAGACTAACGGTGTCACGCCCAGACGCTGGTTAGCTTCGTGCAATCCTGAGCTAGCGGCTTTAATTACCAAAAGCATCGGCGATGGCTGGTTGACAGACTTATCCTTATTGAAAAACCTTGCGCCTTTCGCTGATGACAAGGCTTTCCGTGATCGCTGGCAACAAATAAAGTTAAGCGCAAAACAAAAACTGGTCGATTTAAAAAAGCAGGAACACGACATTGACCTCAGCGTTAATGCGCTGTTTGATGTGCAAGTCAAGCGTATCCATGAATACAAACGCCAATTGCTGAATGTACTGCATGTCATTCACCTTTACGACCGCATCAAGCGTGGCGACACTGCAAATTGGACGAATCGTTGTGTCCTGATCGGCGGTAAAGCCGCGCCAGGTTATTACATGGCGAAAAAAATCATTAAGTTCATCAATAACGTCGGCAGTGTCATCAATCACGACCCTGATGTTGGCGACAGGCTTAAGCTGATTTTCTTGCCTAATTACCGCGTTTCTGCGATGGAAATCATTTGTCCAGGCGCAGACCTTTCCGAGCAAATTTCAACCGCTGGTAAAGAGGCCTCTGGCACCGGTAATATGAAGTTCATGATGAACGGTGCGCTCACCATCGGAACGCTGGATGGTGCCAATATAGAAATTCGTGAAGAAGTCGGCAATGAGAATTTCTTCCTGTTTGGTTTGACCGAAGAACAGGTTGAAGCAAGCCGAAACCATTACGATCCGGCCTCCATCATTGAACAAGATGAAGACCTTAAGCGCGTGATGAACCTGCTCGAATGGTCGCATTTTAACCAATTTGAACCTGGTATTTTTGATGCCTTGATTGGATCAATGAAAAGCCCGCACGACCCTTGGTTAACCATCGCCGATTTCCGTAGCTTTGTAGATGCACAAAAACTCGTCGAAGCCGCTTACCAGGACACGGAACACTGGACACGCATGAGCATCCTCAACTGTGCAGCCAGCGGTAAATTCTCCACCGACCGGACTATCACAGAATACAACAATGAAATCTGGAAGCTGACTCCCGTCAAAGTGGACGATAACTGCTGATAGTGTCCTTCAATATGTTGTACGGCGGGGAACAGTTAACCACGCAAAGCCAAGCCATTTAGCAAAGCGATACGAAATCCTGTCAAGTTACTGCGTCACGCGTTTTATACCCGACATCGGGTATAAAACGCGCGGAGTGCAGCACACCCTATACGATACATATAATATTTACAGCTTCCCGCATCCTCCACCGCCACAACTGTGCAGCCAATACGGCTGACACCATACTCACTATCAACGGCGTTCTTTAAAACAGCCTATCTCCAGCCGGACGGGGCATGTTGCC
>JABFSV010000466.1 GCA_013140405.1 Methyloglobulus sp.
GATTACGGATTTGAAGGCTAATCACGGCATTTCCTTGAAGAATTCTAGGATTTTAATTTTGGGTGCTGGGGGTGCGTGCAGAGGCATTCTTGCACCCATTCTCGAGAATTCTCCACACCATCTTATTCTGGCCAATCGTACTCGACAAAGAGCCAGTGATTTGGCGGCGGAGTTTTGTATTTTAGGTGATATTGAGGCTTGCGATTTTGCTGATTTAAAAGGTCAGCAATTCGATTTGATTATCAATGCGACCTCGGCAAGTTTGAACGATCAATTGCCGCCACTTGCAGATAATTTGTTAGCCAGAGAGGGCGTTTGTTACGATCTTGCCTATGGCAACAAACCAACGTCATTTGTCCGCTGGGGTATGGACAATAACGCTAAAAAAAGTTTGGATGGCTTGGGGATGTTGGTTGAACAAGCGGCAGAGGCATTTTTCTTGTGGCGGGGAATTCGTCCACAAACAAAACCCGTCATAGACGTATTGCATTCCGCGCGTCGATTTGTTTCTGGGGTTTGAGGAATAAGGCGTTAAGGTCAATTAAATTGCTCGCTGTGTTTCGCACACAGTCAACCAATGTATTTGTCCTTGAGTGTCACGTAATGTTGGCTGGAATATACCAAAAATTCCCGTTCGGAATCCGTTAATGGCCGGACTGATTTGGCAGGTGAGCCAACGTAAAGGTGTCCGCTTTCGAGAACTTTACCGGAAGGGACTAATGCGCCAGCGCCTAACATCACGTAATCTTCTATGACGGCATCGTCCATAATGATTGCACCCATTCCAATCAGGCAGTAGTCGCCAATTGTACAGGCGTGGATAATTGCCCTATGGCCGACCGTAACGCCTTTGCCGATAGTTAAAGGATAACCTCGGTCTGTAAATTTTCCATAATGTGTGACGTGCAATACAGAGCCGTCCTGGATATTGGTGTCGTCGCCTATTGTGATGCTTTCAACGTCGCCCCTCACCACGGTGGTCGGCCAGATCGAGACATTGTCGCCAATCGTAACATCACCAATAACGACAGCACTGTCGTCTATGTAAGTCGAATGACCAATTTTAGGCAAGATACCGTTAAATTTCCGAATGCTCATAAGACTTTTTATTCAAACAGAAAAATAGTTGATAATTGACGAGAAGGGCGGAATTTTGATCGAAGAGGCAAAGGATGGCAATTCAGTCTCGGACAACGGTTTGTTCAGCGATTAATGCGGATGCTGCTCTATGAAGTCTGATAAGCGCCTGACAGAAAAGCTGCTGTCAGGCGTTTATTGGTCAGGTTTATTTGCCTGCGGCTGCTCCAGCGGCATCTGTGGCTGCATCTTTTGCAGTATCTGTTCCAGCGGTTGCTGCGGCTTCTTTGGCTGCTTCCAATGGTTTGGTTATTGCGTCTTTAGCGCCTTCGACGGCGGCAGCACCAGCACTTGCGGCGCTATCTACAGCAGCAGCGCCAGCATCAGTGGCCTTTTCTACTGCAACCGCCCCGGCATTAGCAGCGCCCTCAACGGCAGCGGCTCCAGCACTTGCAGCATTATCCACTGCGGTAGCGCCAGCATCGGTTGCTTTTTCAACAGCAGCTGCACCGGCAGTCGCTGCACTTTCTACTGCGGCAGCGCCAGCATCAGCTGCTTTTTCAACAGCGGCGGCTCCAGTATCAGCTGCTTTTGAAACTTCCTCAGCCGCTTTCGTGGTAGCTGGCGTTGCAGATGAAGTCTCCGGTGCTTTCCCGCCATTGTCGCAGCCAGCCAATAAAGCGATACTAATCATACTTGTAGCTATAATTTCTTTAGTTTTCATATTTGGGTATCCTGATGTTGAGTTACGAAAGTGATTGTCTGTTACCTGGAGATTTCATTAGGTAATTCCTAATATTAACACACGGATAAATGTACTTTGCAAAAAAAAAATGACATTGAGGGCATTAAGTCAACGCTATTCTTGTTAAAAATGATTTCGTAAACATAAGCGGTAATTGAATAAGAAATTGATAACAAAATAAAAATTGTAAAAAAAATATTTGGTTCTGATGATGCTATGCCTTAGGTTTGAGCCTTTTTCATCGCATATAAAACGATAGCAAATACCGTTAAACTAGGCAGCAATGCCATCAAAGGAGGATTGAGGTCATAGATTAATCCTACATGATTGATAATTTTATCAATGATATTGAATCCCATGCCAATCGTAACGCCGATCATGATACGAGCGCCCACGCTTATTCCCCTATGGATGCCGATGACGAAAGGGGCCGACACCAATAGCATAACAAAAGTCGTCAGTGGGCTGACAGCACGACCCCAAAAAGCAGCTTCGTAAGTATGTGATTTTTGGTGGTTTCCCTTTAAAAATTGGACGTACATTGCTAAATCATATAGCGAAAGGTTATTCGGTTCGACGACAGCAATCTTCAATAAATTAGGCGCAATTGATGATTTCCAGGATTGTTCGGCTTGTTGGCTTACCTCAATTTGCTCTGTTGAAATCGTCGATTGCTTGATATTTTCCAGTTTCCATGTTTTTTTGCCCAAAAAACTGGCCTTGTCTGCGTGTGCAGCCCGACGTAAATGATGTTGCTCGTCCAGTTCATAAATACTGATGTCAGATAACTCCCCATCGTCTTCAGCTTGGCGGACATTGATATAGCTTGAGCCTTCCCGTAGCCAGATTCCATACTTGGAATTCATGATGATCTGTTCATTGATGGCGGACATCTTAATTTTTTGGCCTAATTTCTCCCCTAACGGCGCGATAAATTCACCGATCAGCACGGATATAGTAACCAGGACAAGACCAGCCAGCATAGCGGCCTTGATAATGCCCAGCACTGACAGTCCAGATGCTTGCATGGCGATCAGTTCACGGTTATTTCCCATGGCACCCAACACAAATAAGCTGCCAATTAACGCCGATGCAGGAACCAGTTCAAAAAGAACCCTGGGCGAGGTTAACGTAAGGTAATAAAAAATTTGTTTCAAGCCATAGTGGCCTTTGCCTAGGTCTTTCAATTCATCGGCGAAGGTAAATAAATTGAACAGGGTCAACAAGACCAACAATACAATGAATGAGCCTTTCAAGATTTCTTTGGCAATGTAAAATGACAGCACGTTCATGTCGAAACCTTTTTCTTAAATGCCACAATTATCCATCGATACCCGTACCAGTTTGCCAGTAAGAATGTGCCAACGGCAACCATGCCCAAATTTACCCAAAAAACGCCAGGCCAAGCTGGAATAGAGCCTTTAATGATCCAACTTTGGGTAACATTGGAAAGATTCCCGTAGCTAAAATAAATTAGGAAACCTAGCAGCATGCTGCCATAGATGCCACCCCTGGGAGAAATTTTAGCCAACGGCACGGCGAGGAATGCCAATAACAAGATCGCGAAGGGCAGGGAAAGTCGGCTTTGCAGTTCTGCGATATCCTGAGGCACAGCGGACTTCCACAATGTGCCGCTGTCAACTGCGCTGGGCGCAAGTAAGGCGGGTATTGCTCGCTCTTGTATCTTTACGGCATATTGCTGGAACGCTTCGATGACATAATTGAACTCACCTGGGCGGCCTTGGATGCGCTCACCGTTCTCAAAAACCACATACCGTCCGCCCGGTAATTCTTCAAAATGGCTGTGTTCAGCGGTAACAATGCTCAACTTGTCTTTTTTCCGGTCTTGTACGAAAACGGAGTGCATTTTGTTGTCCGAGGTGATGCTTTCGACGTAGAACACTAGGTCGCCCCGGCTATATTCGCTAAATTTACCCGCCGCTATGCCACGAATATCGGAAGACTGTTCATCCTGGTTCAGCAGTCGCTGTACCCTGCTTTCAGCCCACGGCGAGGCATAGAGTGATAACCCATAAGTGATGATGCTCAACGGAAACACCAATAAAAACACCGCCCGGTAAAGCGTTCCTGCACCGCCTCCGGCAGCGGCAATTGCGGACATTTCCTGGTCTTTATAAAGTCTGCCCAAGACCATCAACAGTGCCATAAAGGTTGCGGCAGGTAACAGGGAGATTCCGGCAGTCACCGTTTTTAATCCTAAGATTGTCAATAAGGTGTCATTAGAAATATGCCCTTCAACTGCCTTGTCAAGAATCTTGATGAACTTGCGGCTCACGATGATGACCACAATGACAGTCCACACTGACAACAGTGTTTTCAGCAAGTCCAGGGCTATCATCTTGTCCAGGATGGTTACCAAGGGTCGCCTACCCATTTTATAGCCCTTAGGCCAATCCGCTTCCAAGCCTATCTCCTCATCAAAACAATAATTGTGATGTATAATCAAACCATAATTTGAGTAGACTTATTCAGTCTATTCGCAACCCTAACCCAACAGATTTAGCATAAAAAAGATGGACTATTCTATAGAAGTTGCGCCCATAGAAACACTGCCCTGTGATTGTATCATTATCGGCATTTATCAGAATCAGTATCAGAACCAGCAATTCGTCCCTTCTGGGACAGGTCTTTCGGATAAGCTGCAAAGCATAATCGCGACAGTTATTAGCCGTGGTGATATTAGCGGTAAGATTGGCGAAACTGTCTTGATGAATGTGATTCCCGATAGCGGAGTTGAGCGCGTACTGTTGGTTGGATTAGGCGAAAACAAGACCTTATCGCCAAAAAATTACCGGAAAGCATTGTCAGCTGCGGTTCTGAGCCTAAAAAAACCTTACATTAAATCTGTTGTTTGTGGCCTTGCGGATGTTACCGTTGAAGGTAGTAATCTGCAATGGAATGTACGCCAAATTGTCGAAGTGTTCAACGATGCCAGCTACCAATTTACCGCCCTCAAATCCGATAAGGAAACCGAAAGCAAGCTGCAAAAAGTCGCTATCACCACCACAGAAAATGGGCTTGCTTCAGCGCAATCAGGATTAATCCAAGGCTTGGCAATTGCCGAAGGCGTTAGCCTTACCAAAGCGCTCGCCGATCTTCCTGGTAATGTATGCACCCCGACTTATATGGCTGAACAAGCTGTTGAACTCGGCAAAACTCATCCAGGACTCAGCGTAAAAATCCTAGAAGAAGCGGAAATGAAAGAACTCGGC
>JABFSV010000071.1 GCA_013140405.1 Methyloglobulus sp.
TCAACCCAACCCGAGATGGCGTTATCGTTGCCCGTAAAAAAATGTAGTTACGGAATCTCTGAACAAGTTGATCTCATTCATGGTTCGACGACCAAAGGAAGTGCCTGTGGTGCAAGCTCACCACGAACGGAATCAACCACTTACCGTTCGCCCTCGACTGCATGGATGCAAGAGGTAGGACACCAACAGTAGGCGCTTTAGGCGACGCATGGAGCAGTTGCCGAGAGCTTGCCGAAGGACTTGTTCAGAGATTCCTTACGTTGAAATAGCTTTGTTCATGACAACTTATTCAGAATTTCCCAATGAAAAATGGGGACAATTGCCATAATGTCATTACTATGATGACAAGCACAACTAGCGCACTAGGTCAGAAGCCAGCAGGTTAAAGTACTGCCTGTTTTCTCTTATTTAAGCGTTTTCAATGCTTCCGTCACAGCACGAATATCTTGCATAACCCAGGTAGGCTGGTATTCCGATGTTTTCAGATCAGCTTCGGTCGATACCCCAGTCAATACCATCAGGCTGCGTATGCCGGTACGTACCGCGCCTAAAATGTCTGTTTCCAGTTTATCGCCAATCGCGATGGTTTCAGCAAGATCAGCGCCCAGCCTAGCAATAGCCTGTTGGTACATGATAGGTTCAGGTTTGCCGATAATCGTCGGGCTGACTCCCGTTGCAGTTTGCAAAGCCGCCAGGATAGCGCCATTGCCGTGTATCAGGCCGAGTTCAGTGGGGAGGGTATTATCGCCATTGGTGCCGATAAATTTAGCCCCTGCGCGAATATTCAGCGTCGCCGTCGCCAGCTTGTCCCAGTTTATTGTATGGTCTTTGCCGCAAACGACCACATCAGCACCTCTGCTGGTTTCGCCATTAATTTCATAAAGGCCTGTCAAGATAAAGCCCTGCTCAAGTAACGCTTGGGTTGCGCCATCTTCACCAACGACAAAAACACGGGTTTCAGCGGGGTTCATCTGCTCAGCCAGATACAGCGCCGTTGCCATGGCGGAGGTCATGATTTCTTCGATATCAACGGTAACACCCATAACTGCGAGTTTTTGCACATACTGTTGTGGCGTATGGCTGGCATTGTTGGTTGCCAGGATAAAGCGGAGATTGAGGTCGCGCAGGGTTTGGAAGAAATCGGTCAATCCCGTTATTGCTTGATTGCCGTGCCACAACACACCATCCATATCGATGATGAGGGCGCGAATGTTGCTGAATGAACTCATAGTCTGTTTTGAAAAATGTGGTTATTGGTGAAGTAAATCGCCTTTAATTCAATAGCATAAACCTAAAAACTGAGGCAGTTTAAAGTAAATCACCCTGCCTATCCATAAAAATATTGACCATGTGGTTATTAAAAAACCAACCGTCATTTGTAAGAAATAATAAATTGATTATTTCTTATTATTATCAAATAAGGCAGAATACAGGCGTAAGTATATCGCCTGAAATTCCTTCCGCTTATTTCCCGCCTACTACTTTAACCCATAACCGATTTTCGGTTTTTATCATCCTTTTAGTAATAGGGCGGTTCTTGTTGTGTTTTGTATAACTAATCTGCGGATTTCACCACCATATGCTCGATATAAACAGCTAGTGTCCCAAAATAAAAGCAGCCACATTTTATCTTCCGACGTCTTTTTTTCTTATGGCAATTAAAACTAGCAGTTTGGCAAAAGGCTCCACAAATGCTGAAAATAATCCACCCAACCGGAAAGACTTGATCCAGGCGTTATCAACGTATGCACAGCCGAATCATAAAAAGGCTTTGGTTCAAGTGTCCAACACATTCATACCGTATATTAGCCTGTGGGCATTAATGATTTACACCGTGGTGCAGGGTTTTTCTGTCTGGATAACTTTGGTGTTATCGGTCGCTGCCGCCGCGTTTTTGGTGCGGTTGTTTGTGCTGTTCCACGATTGTTGCCACGGCGCATTTTTCCCTTGGCGTACGGGAAATCGATTGTTCGGCTATGTTGCCGGAATTTTGACATTTACACCGTTTGAAGACTGGCAGCGCACCCACGTCATTCATCATGCCAATTCCGGTGACCTCGACAATCGCGGAGATGGCGATGTCTGGACTTTGACCGTAGCCGAATACTTGTCGGCATCCAGACCCAAACGCTTTGCTTACCGAGTATTCCGTAATCCTTTGGTGCTATTTAGCATTACGCCGCTAGTCCTGTTTTTGATTGTCCACCGGTTCCCTAGCCCTGGTGCCAAAAAGCGCGAAAACTTCAGTGTCATATTCACCAATGTCGCCATTGCTGCACTTATTATTGTGATGAGCATGACGCTAGGCTTCCAAAATTATCTCCTGATCCAATTCCCGACCATCCTGGTAGCAGCCAGCATTGGCACATGGCTATTCTATGTACAACACCAGTATGAAGATGTCTATTGGGCACGAAATGGTGATTGGGACCTGACCCGATCCGGTTTAGAAGGCAGCTCGTACTATCAAATGCCTGCTGCTTTACAATGGCTAGCGGGCAATATTGGCTTGCACCACATACACCATGTTCGAGCCAACATCCCCAACTACAACCTGCAACGCTGTTACAACGAAATACCCGCACTGCAAGCGGTAACGCCGCTCACTTTACGTAAAAGTTTTCAATCGCTTTGGCTAAACCTTTGGGATGAAGACGAGCAAAAACTGGTCAGTTTTCGGTCTATCAGAAGAATGCCACGTAAAAATGCCATGCACAAACAAAACATGAATACCTAAGTTTAGGTTGTCTTAGCAAGGATAGAGCTGGTGGAATCAATGAATTCATAGCTACCCTATCATCAGGTTATCTGTAAGAATAGCCTTATAAATATCTGTATAGGGTTAATCGAAAGAGGCAATTCCATGAAAAAATTCATCAATAACATTGATACACTCCTCAACGAAAGCCTACAAGGCTTTGCACTCGCCCATAGCGACATTGTTGAATTCAATGCAGACCCACGGTATGTCAAAAGAAAAACCCTTAAACAGCAGGGAAAAGTTGTGCTGGTTTCAGGTGGTGGTTCTGGGCATGAGCCTTTGCACACCGGATTTGTCGGCGTGGGTATGCTGGATGCTGCCTGCCCCGGGCAGATATTCACCTCCCCTTCCCCAGACCAAATGTTTGCTGCGGCGCAGGCCGTCCAACCAGGCGGTGGGGTTTTGTTCATCGTCAAGAATTATGCGGGTGATGTGATGAATTTTGAAATCGCCTCGGAACTGCTAGAATTCCCCAATGCGTCTGTGCTGGTCAGCGATGATGTTTCGTTGCCGAAGTCGCATAGCACGGGCCGGCGCGGTGTCGCGGGGACTTTGATGGTAGAAAAAATGGTCGGCGCGGCGGCTGAAAACGGCGCAAGTTTAGCTGAATGTAAAGCATTGGGTGATCGAATCAACCTTGTCACTGCGTCGATGGGCGTTGCTTTGACCAGTTGCACCGTCCCTGCCCTAGGCAAACCAACTTTTGCCATTGCCGACAATGAAATGGAAATCGGGGTGGGTATCCACGGTGAACGGGGCCGTGAAACCATGCCTTTAAAAAGTGCATCCGAAATTGTTGAACAAGTGGCGATGATTATTGATGAAGAATTGCAGCCCAAACAAGGCCAGGAAGTGTTACTGCATGTGAATGGTTTTGGCGGCACACCGTTGATGGAACTGTATTTGCTTTATGATTTGGCGGCGACATTCTGGCAAGAGCGCGGACTACGTATTACCCGATCTTTGGTCGGTAATTTCACGACTTCGCTTGATATGGCGGGGGCTTCGATTACTTTAACCCTGTTAGATGATGAATTAATACGTTTGTGGGATGCACCTGTGCATACTTCGGCATTACGGTGGGGTTGTTGATTTTTCAGATAAAGCATCAACAATCGCACAAATCATTACTTGGCTGCTTTTCGCACCCGCGTCAATATGGCCTTGTGAGCGTTCACCTAAAAATGAAGCACGCCCCTTTGTTGCAACCATATCGCGGGTAGATTCAGCGCCTGTTATTGCCGTTTGCTTGATCTGCTCGAATACATCTGGCGTATTTGCATTTTGGTGTAGCTGTTCTGCCACTGGAATCAGCACATCAAGCATGGTTTTTTCGCCTTTATCTGCCTTGCCACGTTGCTTGACAGCTTCCACGCCTTTCAAAAAAACATCAGCAAAAGTCGTTAGCGTTAACGGCTGATTATTTAAGTTCTTGCTCATGGCTAAAAATAGCGTCCCATAAAGCGAGCCTGATGCACCGCCTATTGACGACATAACCGTCATGCCCATTTTCTGTAAGGCAGCTTGCCAGTCAAGTTGGCTTAGTTCATTGCTTTGCGCTGTTAATGTCTGAATGCCCCGCTGCAAATTCGTAACGTGGTCGCCGTCTCCAATCGCTTGATCGAGTTCGGTCAATTCTATTGCATTGTTTTCTATGGCGTTAGCCACAGCTTGGATAAGGCTTGGTAATAAGGCGGTCGTGTTCGGCATGATGATACCCCGTTTGAAATCCACTATTGATTCGGCCTTTTAATCTTTGAACCGTTCGTACCCTCTAGGGCATAAATGCTGAGTGAGTCAGCCTTTCGACGGGCTTTTATAACCTAAAGGTCACAAGTACCCTTTGGGTACAAGGGAACGGAAGTTAAAACTTCACAAGGCCGAATCTATAAGCTGAGATTGTAATACTATTCAGGCAATTGCTTGTATTTTTGATGATACGCTACACGACGGTTTTTTGTGTTTGCCAAAATGATCTGGCGCGTGGCATTATCAGTATCTGCCCAGCCGACAATTTCTTTCAATGATCGGAAGCAACCCAAGCAGACATCTTCCTCGTTCAAGCAACAATTTCTGATGCAAGGGGATGGTATGGGTTCACCCGATGTCGTCATTTGGTTGTTTAGCGACGACAAGTTTTTTGCTTTTTCATAATAGTGTCGATTATTTAATCAACCGATACAAAACCGCTTTGAGGTCAAAAATTTGATATTCGTAGGTTGGGCAGCGCGGTAGCGAAGTCCGACACTCAAGGCTTCGTTTATGTTGGGCTTCATTTTATTCAGCCCAACCT
>JABFSV010000361.1 GCA_013140405.1 Methyloglobulus sp.
ATACCAAAGATCCCACGCCCTGGTTTTACGATGCCATCTTAAAGCAAACCACCAATCGCCCGATTCAAGCCTTACACAATATGCAAAAAGCAATTGAGCTTAATGATAACCGTGCCGTGTACCGATCCAAGCAATTACTGGACGATGATCTTGCCGCACGCAGTTCGTCAGTTGCGCGTATTTACAATGATTTGGGTTTTGGACAACGTGCATTGTTGGAAGGATGGCGGGCAGTAAGCAACAATCGAACGGATTATTCTGGGCATCGACTCCTGGCAGACAGTTATTCTGCATTGCCAAGCCATGAGTTGGCGCGAACCAGCGAGCTGCTTCAATCTCAATTGCTACAGCCGAATAACATCACACCTATTCAACCGCATCTTGGTGAACGAAATCTGGCGATACTTCCAGGCTCTGGGCCGACAGGCGCTGGGTTTAACGAATTTAATCCGCTATTTTCGAAGAATGGATTTTCTTTACAAACCTCTGGTGTTATAGGCAGTTTGGATACTTATGGGGATGAAGTCGTTCATTCAGGAATATGGGATAAATTCTCGTATAGCTTGGGGCAATTTCATCATCAAACCAATGGCTTTAGACCCAACAATAAAATAGATCAGAATATCTACAACGCCTTTATTCAAGGCAGCCCCAGTGAAGGACTGAACATACAAGCTGAATATAGGCATAGGGATGTAACGCACGGTGACCTCTTCTATTACGGCGACTTGTCCCAATTTTCCCCAAAGTTAACGAGGCATGTGAATACTGACACTTACCGTATAGGAATGACTATTAACCCAACAACCAATAGCAATATACTCACATCGGTTACCTTTTTAGATCATTCTGATAACGTGCTTAATATTGTAGAGGGATTTAATCAATATCAAAAAACTCAGCGTGGCACACTTGGAGAAGTCCAATACAATTTTAAATCGGATATCTATAGTCTTTCGATGGGCGGTGGCGGATATGCAGTGGACAATGGCACTCTATTCAAGTTTGGGTCATTTTCCCTGCCTAGAAATTTCAATACAAATTACGAAAATTTCTACCTGTACAATTTTATCAATTATCCGAAAGATGTAACAGTGACTTTAGGTTTAAGCCTTGATTCAATACATAACGCCCTAGTTGGATCCTATAACCGAACTCAAATCAATCCAAAATTCGGATTGCTTTGGCAAATGGACAAAAGCACCACGCTTCGTTTTGCAGCATTACGTACACTTTCACGAGGCCTTTGGGTTGACTCAACAATTGAACCCATTCAAGTTGCCGGATTTAACCAATTTTTTGACAGTTGGCCGGTTACGGGTGCTTGGCGATATGGCGTAGGGATCGACCACAAATTCAGCAAATCAATACTCGTGGGCGCAGAAGTATCGAAGCGCGATGTCGTTCAACCGATAACGAACTTACCTGAATTTACAGTATTTCTCGACAAGTGGGAGGAAAAGTTTTTAAGAGGTTATTTTTATTGGGCAATTAATGATTATTTAGCTGCCAACCTAGAATATCAGTACGATGCTGTCTCTAATGGAGGGTTTTCTTGGTATAAGAACCACATTATTCCTTTCAGCTTACGTTTTTTTGATCACGAATATGGCTTTAATGCTTCGGCAACAATCACTTATGTGAATCAGAATGCGCTTAGCCCCAGCAGCTATACTGCTAGCGATTCTAGTTTCGGTCTTTTAGACTTGGCAATGAGTTATCGACTGCCCAATAGGCTAGGGGTCATTAAAATGCAACTAAAAAACGCACTTGACAAGAAATTTAATTTTGTGGGGCAAAACATCGCGGGACAAAGAAGTGATCGTTTTGAAGAAACGCCCCTATTTGTACCTGATCGCACATTCTTTGTTAACTTTACCTTATCGTTTTAATAAAGCGTGTTTTCCGTAGTTGGTATGAATAAAGCAGGGTAGGGGTGGTAAATATTTTTTAAAAATAAGCATTCTCATGGCAAAATCTACTAAATTTTTTTTAAGGAATAATTGATATGAGCGGTAATAAAAAGGCGGTTTTAATTGTGGTGATAGCTGTTTTGGTCGCTGGCGTGGCTCAGTATGTGAGCGCACCTTGTCCTTCCCCCGGCTGCCCTCCAGGTAAAACAAAGGTATTTAACATCTGTGTACCTTGTTAAGGCGATAAGTTCGTTGGCTGGGTTGATGTAACAAAACTCGGAACAGTTGAATCGTGAGCTTGCTGGGTTTCCACCAAGCTCCGACCCAGCTAAGACTGATCCGCCCTAAAAAAATTGCAGACCCATCTCTTACACCCCTTCATAATTGCCTTATTAACTTTTCTGTTAAGTAGCATCATTGACTACGGCACTGACCTTGAATTGAAACTGGGCTTGACTACGCTGTTTCAAGTCCGAGGTGCGCGGATGCCGCCAGATGAAATTGTCATCGTGGCGATGGATGAAAAATCAGATGTCGGTCAATCGGGAGGGGATTTCACCCAATGGCGCGGCAAACATGCCGAGCTGATTGAGAAATTGCAACATTACGGCGTGGCCTTAGTTGTTTTTGACCTTTATTTTAACGACCCTCAACCAAGCAATGACGCAACTTTGACTAAGGCAATGCAGAATGCTGGCAATGTCTTAGCGACGGATTGCGTACAGACTGCGGTGAACTCATGGACTGAATGTGGTAGTAAATCTGTGCCTATCGACCAATCTGCTAAGATGTTGGGCAATAAGGCAACAGTTGTTAAAGTCAATCCGCCTATAGCGGAATTGGCTCAGGCTATGTTGGATCACAGCCCCTTTTTCTTAAGTAACGACCCTGGCAATCCTACCCTCAGGCAAGGTTGGAATTTTATTGACGATCATTTAGACCACCCTACGTTACCTGTTTTGATCTGGTTTTACTTTCTTGAATATAAGGGCGATTTGCAAAAAGTTGACCAGCCCTTTTCCACATGGTTGTCGGAACAACGTAGATCATGTCGATCACCTTTATTTAAACTACCCCAAAGCCTATCGGATAACGCTAATCTAAATAACCGAATTGAGGAAGTCATTTGTCAAAACCAAAATCGGTATCTTGATTTTTATGGCCCGCCGGAATCTTTTCAAATGGCATCGTATAGTGATGTACTTGCAGGGAAGGTAAACAATTTAAAAAATAAGGTTGTATTCGTAGGCCAAACCTCCCGCAGACAAAGTGACAGCTTTTTAACGCCTTTTACTGATACAAACAGTGGCAGGATGGTCGGCGTGGAAGTTATGGCGACCCAATTTGCCAACTTGTTGGAAGGGCGCAATATTGCACCGCCCATTCCCCTAGGGCTATCAATGCTTTTATTTGGATTGTTTGCGAGTGTGCTGTTAACGCAATTTTCTGGTCTGCCTGGTATAGGGGCGAGCATATTTATCAGCGCTGTATATTTTGGTTTCGCTGTGTGGTGGTTTAATCTAAATGGCAGTTGGCTGCCTATCGCCGTGCCGTTATTGCTGCAACTGCCTCTTGCGTGGTTTCTATCTTTATATTGGTCGCGTTTAGATCAGCTAAAAGATGCAAAAAAACTCAAAGCGAAAATTGAACAGATAACGACAGAAAATAATCGGCTTATCAACCAATTTGTCGATGGTTTACAACAAGCAAATACGCTTACCTTGTCAATGTCTGGGGAAGGTTTGTCAGAAAAAAGTTTAGGCGTTTGCCTGGTCTCAGATATTGAGGGTTTTACTCAACTCGCAGAGAAAATGCCACCAAATATCTTGTTTGATAGATTGCGTGACTATTTTAAGGTACTGGGTGCAGTCGTTAGCACTCATGGCGGCAAAATCGCTAATATTACAGGTGATGGAATGGTGGCGATTTGGGTTGATCCGACTAACAGCAATCATCAACATTCTGCTTGTTTAGCCACAATACAAATGAGCCAAGCCGTTGATCGACTTAATTCATCCTCTGAAAAAGACCATTTTCTGACACGTTTTGGACTGCATGAAGGTGAGTTTGCATTGGGCAAGCGGACGGGTGATAAGCTGGATGATAACCCGATCGGCGATGCCATCAATACGGCTTCACGCCTTGAAGGTGCGAACAAGCTATTAGGGACTCGAATTTTGGCTTCATCCTCGATTACCGCTAAGGTGTCGAATTTATTGTTAAGACCTGTCGGTGCTTTTCTGTTGGTGGGTAAAAATCAGCCCATCGAACTTATTGAGATTGTCGGCATTCGATCAGAGGCAGACAATGCTAATCTTGCCTTATCCAAACATTTTGCCAGGGGATTAAAGGCATTCCGCAAAGGCCGATGGCAACATGCCCAAGCCATCTTTAATAAATTAATTGATACTTACGGCTACGACGGGCCAACAAACTATTATTTGAATAAGTTAGGTAATCAGGAAAAACCACCACCTGAATGGAATGGTTATACTAAACTAGAATCAAAGTAAGTTGTTTTGGGCATGATAACAACAACTCAACCCATTACCCAGAACCTCCAGCCATTCTATGCAAACCATCGACATATTAAAAAACAACGATTTATTTAGTGGGCTTAAAGATAATGAGTTGAAAATTCTAGCCAATTTGACTCGACAAAAAATCGTCACAAAAAACACGTTTATTATCAAGGAAGGCGAAATCACCACTGAAATGTATTTGATTAAGAAGGGCAGGGTGGATGTGATGCTTAACAACCATGACGGTAAAGAACTGATTCTATCCACTTTGCAAGAAGGCGATAGCTTTGGGGAGCTTTCTTTGCTGGACGGTAAACCAAGATCAGCTAATGTTATCGCACTTGAGGAATGTGTGTTGCTGGTCATTCATAAGTCAGATTTTTGTGAATTTTTAAGTGAAAACTCTTACGCTGCCATTCAGGTTATTAAATACCTGTGTCAAAAATTGAGAATTACCAATAGTATTGCCTATAGCTACGCGCTTATGGATGTCTACGAACGGCTAAGAAAATATCTCTATTCTGTGGCCCAACCTGGGGCAGGGGATAAACTGGTTGTGTTGACGGGTTTGACGCATAAAGAAATCGCTTTAAAGATATGCACTGGCA
>JABFSV010000393.1 GCA_013140405.1 Methyloglobulus sp.
TCTAGGCTCTCTGGCATCAAGGTCGTTTGGGTGCGACATTCGCCTTCTATGAATCGCTTCATCAACTTGGCTCCAACCATGGGATGGCTAATTATACCACGACGTTTTTACACACTCTGGGCCATGAACCGACAGTCGCCAACTTCATCTTGTGGCAGGTCACCCCTTGATACCGGACGCTCAAGCGACGCTATGATTTCAAATAATATGAGCCGAAAAGGTTAACGGGTCGAGCATGCTTAACGTCTATTTTCAACACATAATTCGTCCAGGCCTAGTCCAGATTGTATCCAATTAAACTATGTCATATCACGCACTTTTTAAAGTACGATGGATAGCGACGGCTAACAAAAATAGAAATTTGCGCCAATCCCCAATAAACCAAGCCAATTCAGCCCCGAAACTGCATAATTCGCTGGCAAATAAGCGAATAAACAAGCGAATCAACCAACCATCCACGGCGTTTGCCAAGCTTAGTACCCGTTGCTTCACTAAAAAATAGGTCATATGACACACTGGGTGTGTGATATGCCACACTTTTCCATACTCTTCAAAACCAAAACTCCTCTGCAACCCTCGCCATTGCTAGGTTTCTCGTTACTGGCATAGTTATTGCTTTATTTGCTGGTTAGGCTGTTTAAACCTAATCCAGGCATGCCCCGCATCGCCAAACAAGACTAGCGTTCCAAGTCATTTGTAAAAATTCAAATAAACGGGGAAGTAAGTGATGGCCCAAGCAAAAAAACATAAACAGATAACCCACACACCGGCTTCATTGCAGGCACTTGTCGCCGCAGCACTCGTGCTGCCGGGGCTGGTGCAACACCCGGCACAAGCAGCGGAAGACGACGAGGTGGATTTCCAGTACAGCCACTATCAGGAAGGCAAGCGGGATATTTTAGGGACGGTTTCTGACGCGACCGGCTTTAATGCGCAAAAAGTACCGCAGAATCTGAATCCGATTGAGGTGGACAGCGTCCATGGCAGTGCCCGCATCACATTGACCGACCGCGTCAAGTTCGCCTTCAATTACCTGCAAGACACCTGGTCAGGTGCCACGCCCATTGGCACGGCACCCGGCAATGCAAACGGCAATGCCGCAAAAGGAATCTATGACAGTAACAATAAACTGGTTACGTTGACAGGCGCCTCTCCATATGCTAGCTATTCAGCCGGTTTTGGTTATGCGTTCTTTGATAAGAATAAACATTTTTACAATGCCGTTTTCGACCCTAACTTATTTGACTATGTACCTGGAAAAAGGGACGACCGCTTAACTCATGTCCTTTCCTATGCCTCGCCGGAAACCCGAAAACAAGGCGATTTTAAACTCAGTTATCAATGGGACGAGGCGGAATTGAGCATCGGCGGTGGCATTTCCGTGGAAAACGACTATGAATCGCGCTTCGGCAACATCGGCGGCCGCTTTGACTTCAACCAAAAGCAAACGACAGTGAATTGGGGGGTCAGTTACACCAACAGTGATACGAACGCCTCTTTGGATCCGGACAGTTTGCCATTTTTTGATACTTCTGCCTACGCGATAAATGATTGTGTATCAACTGGAAGTATTCCAGCAACAAGCAGGAGTGTATCAGCCGGATATCTAGAAAAAATCTGTACAAAGAACTCAGAAGGAAGTAGTTTTGAGCTTTCGGGAGGAACTTTGCATGGTAACCGCCAAGACTGGGGGGCTCAGTTAGGGTTAAGCCAAATCTTAAGCAAGAACGCTTTGGTATCGCTCGATCTCACTTACACCCGCAGCACGGGTTATCTATCTAACCCTTATAAAGTGGTTTACACCTACTTAGTCAATGCTGACAGTAATATTAAGACGTTTGGGTACTACAGCGGTATTTCACAGGCAGCATTCCTAGAAATTCGTCCCGACGAACGTAATTTGTTCAATTGGCATTTGGGCTACAACCACTACATTGAGCCTTTAAATGCCGCCTTGCATTTCAATTACCACTTTGCCCATGACGACTGGGGTATTCAGGCACATACCTTCGAGGCCGATTGGGTGCAACCCTTGGGCGCGGGCTGGACGCTGACGCCGCGTATCCGTTACTACAGCCAATCGGCGGCGGATTTTTACACCACAGGTAATTTCATAATTTCAGACCAAGATTTTCCGAAGTTTTACTCCAGCGATCAGAGACTGTCCGGCTTTGGCACCCTAAGCGGCGTCGTGACTTTAGAAAAGAAATTCACCAAAGGTATTAGCCTGGAAACCGGCTTCGAATACTACACCCATCAAGGCAGCCTGAAAATCGGCGGTGGAGGCGAACAGGCTTTCGCCAACTATGACTACTGGGTGGCAAATGCCGGGCTGAAAGTTAAATTGGATGCCCTTAATGCCCCCGGCAGCGAACACGATAGGCATGGCGGACATCAGCATCATTCCAACTCACCCGCCGGGATCATGTTCGACCACACCTTGCCCAAGGCGGGTGATTTCATGGCCGGTTACCGCTTTATGCACAACGACCAGCGCGGCGACCTGCTGTTCGGCGACCATTCCGTAGGCCTGGATACGGTCAACGCCAATGGCTGTGAAGGCCGGGAGTGCGCGGTCACGCCCAATTTCATGGCGATGAGCATGCACATGCTCGACCTGATGTACGCGCCTACCGATTGGCTGACCTTGATGCTGATGCCGCAATGGATGGACATGGAGATGACCATGGAACCCAACCTTAACGTACAAATTACTGGCGGTCATGGCGGTCATGGCCTACACACCCACCAGGCCGGCGGCATCGGCGATACCGGGATGTACGCCTTGTTTAAGGCCTTCGACCATCCCAACCACCATGTAACCCTGTCCCTGGGCGGCACCGCGCCGACCGGCGATGTCGATATTGTGTTGCGAAAAACTGGCTTCAATCCGGTATACGACCAGTTGATCCACTACGGCATGCAACTGGGCAGCGGCACCTGGGACTTCAAGCCCGCCTTGACGTATGCGGGTGAGATGGACAACTTCCTCTGGGGCGCACAAGCCAACGCCACGGTTAGGCTGGAAGGCAAGAATGAATCCGGCTACCGCCTCGGCGACATTTTCCAGGGTAGCGCCTGGGGCGGCTACCGCTTGACCGACTGGCTTACTGGCACCGTGCGCGGCATCTACACTTGGCAAGATAAGATTCACGGGGTGCTGAACCCGAGTAAGACATTGCAATATAACCCCAACACGGGCAAATATGAATTGCCTTACATCCCCCAACACATCGGCCCCTTCGACTTCCCCGGTAACTACGGCGGCCAATTTGTCGATCTCGGTTTGGGGCTGAACGTCACTATCCCAAGCGGCGCCTTCCAAGGCAACACCCTCAAGTTTGAGTGGCTGCAGCCCATCCATACCGACTACAACGGCTACCAGCTTGACCGGGATTATGCGTTGAATTTTACCTGGAGCTATGGGTTTTAGTATGGAGTGCAATAGAGTAAAAAAACAGGTGGGCAACTTTTTATTGCCTGGGTTTCCATCTATTGCCTTGCGTTTTAAATGGCTGAGTATTGACGTATCTATATCCACAATGAACTTACTTCTGATTGTCATTTTACTTTTATCTAATGCAGTACAAGCGGCAACGCCGTACGACTTTTTGCCGCCTGAACAGGCGTTTCAAGTGTCTTCGCGTTCGGTGTCCCCGAGTTCGGTTGCCCTGTCCTGGAAGATTGCCGAGCACTGCTATCTGTATAAGCATCGGTTTAAAATCGAATCAGCAACGCCGGGTATAAATGTCATCCAGACTAAGTTTCCTGAAGGTGAAAACAAAATCGACCACATGTTCGGTCAGGTGGAAATATTTAAAAAGGCTGTCAATGTTGAAGTCGGGCTACAGCGGATTGATCCGGCTCTTAAAAATATCAAGCTTAATATTATTTATCAAGGTTGTGCTGAGTCTGGGATGTGCTACATGCCAGAGAATAAAACCGTCGTCGTGGATTTGCCGGAGCTGTCCTCTGCGCAAACTGGCAATCCGCCACATATCGAGAAAATCCCGGCCTACACCTCGGATCAAGACGAAATCCTGATAACGTTAAATAACAAGCCGATCTGGTTTGTGATCCTAAGCTTTTTCGGGTTCGGTTTGCTATTGGCCTTTACGCCCTGCGTATTTCCGATGTTTCCAATTATTTCGGGGATTATTGCCGGACAAGGTAAGCAGTTAAACCAACTCAAAGCCTTCTGGCTGTCATTAATTTATGTGCTTTCTTCAGCGTTGACCTACACCGTGTTCGGCGTTATTGCTGGCTTGTTTGGCAGTAACCTTCAAGCCTTTTTGCAAGCGCCTTGGGTGATTGCGAGTTTTAGTGGCGTGTTTGTATTATTGGCGTTGGCGATGTTCGGTCTGTATGAACTGCAAATGCCTACGTTCCTGCAATCAAAATTGACTGCCGCCAGCACCCGCCAAAGAAGTGGCAGCCTTTGGGGTGCGGGCGTGATGGGTGTGTTTTCTGCGCTGATCATCGGGCCTTGCGTAACGGCGCCGTTGGCGGGTGCGTTACTGTATATCAGCCAAACCGGTGATGCCGTGTTGGGTGGGGCAGCGTTATTTTCGCTTGGTCTAGGAATGGGTATGCCGTTGCTTTTAGTCGGCACGTTTGCCGGCAAGCTATTGCCCAAGGCAGGGGGCTGGATGGCAGCTGTCAAGGCGGTGTTCGGCATCGGTCTATTGGCGGTCGCCATTGGTTTGTTAAGCCGGATTATTCCCGTAAAGGCAACGCTGGCCTTATGGTTACTATTAGCTACGTTGCCTGTGTTCTTATTAATGCACAAACGCCGATGGCGGATTGCCGGATTTACCACAATAATTTATGGTGCCCTATTATGGCTGGGCTTTTCGGGACATTATACTAAAGAAATCCCAGCTCTGGTCTGTTCTGCGGTAGAAGCTTGTGAAGCCAGCCTTCAGCCGACGTTGGCTTTTAAAAAGGTCAGTACAGTAGCGGATTTACAAGCGCAACTTGAAATGGCCCAACGCCAACATAAGCCGTTGATGCTGGATTTTTATGCGGATTGGTG
>JABFSV010000311.1 GCA_013140405.1 Methyloglobulus sp.
TGGTAAGGGTACAACCACACATTCGGCGGATTACGCCGCGCCCGAACGAAAGTGGCAAATCAAAACCCAACCAAGTTGCGCGGCTAATCCGCCCTACATGGGGGAAATTTTATACGCCGTACGCGGTACATGGGGGAAATTTTATGCGCCGTACGCGGTTTTGCAGGCCCTTACCGGCACATGCCAGATTACCCTGTCCACACAGTTTTGTAGGGCGGATTAGGCGCACAAACAGTTTAAGGTTAAGCAAAGCATGGCGTTTCCGTGCGCCGTAATCCGCCGCATGGTAAGGGTACAACCACACATTCGGCGGATTACGCCGCGCCCGAACGAAAGTGGCAAATCAAAACCCAACCAAGTTGCGCGGCTAATCCGCCCTACATGGGGGAAATTTTATACGCCGTACGCGGTTTGCCACCCTGTGTTTCTTCAGCCAAATATAAATATCAGTTATCGACAGCATAGTGACCACTAAGTCCATAAAACAGACGAATATCTGGCAAGGTAGCCCAACCCTCAATACTCCATATTAATCGACCCCATAAACGTACGCGGGGTACTGAAATTGGCAAATGCAAAACTACCACCGCCAGGAGAAACATTAGTGAAATAATTTTTGTCCAGAAGGTTATCGACATTCAGTTGCGCCGTGATCTTAGCTTTGTCGACTTCAAAACTGTAGCCAGCTAATAGATTTACCAGAGCATAGCCGGTGGATTTAATCGTATTGGTATCATTAACCACGCTATCCTGCACGGTCACGCCGCCGCCAATCTTAAAACCCTTCAGGTCGCCTTGCTGGACTTCGTAGGTACTCCAAAAACTACCAATATTACGTGGTGTAAATTGCAAACGGTTACCCACAACCGCCGCCCCTTCAGTCTCAAAACTTTTCGTCACGCGGACATCTTGATTCGTGTAAGTTGCTATTACGTTCCAGCCGGGCAGGATTTCGCCCTGGATGTCCAGTTCCGGCCCACGGCTACGGACTTCGCCGACTGCGATAGAGCAGCCGTTACCACCACAGCCATTTCTATGCTTTGTATCCGTCGTAGTCACGTTTTGCTTGGTCAGATCATAATACGCCAGGGTGGCACGCAAGCGACCATCAAACAACTCGGTCTTGGCGCCCACTTCCCATTGCTGGGCACTTTCGGGCGGCAAAGGCTTGCTGCCTCCTGTTGGTGTACCGTTGTCCACAAAGCCAAAGCTACCAGAATTAGCGCCAAAGCTCTCCGTATAATTACCGTACAGGCTCAACCATTTTTTCGGATTCCACAGCAGCCCGACCCGCGGCGTAACGGCATCGTCCGTTTGCGGAGGGAAAGACTCATCGGGAGTAAATGGATCGCCAATTCCCAGAGCACGGGTAAATGTTGAGTGCACATATTGGTAGCGCAAGCCACCCGTGACATGGACGTTATAAGGCAATTTGATTTGGTCTTGCAGGTACAACCCGTAATTATCGACTCCACTGCCGGGTGAATCTCTAATTGTCGGAACGAGACCGGGGTTAGAGCCGGTATGGATAGGATGTTCGAAACTAATGGAATCGATATCAAGAGAGCCATTGCTTGCTAGTGGAAACAACTGGTCGCTTAAAGAGTCGAACCGATAGTAATCCCCGCCAAGCAACAAGGTGTGTTCAAGACCCCAAGTTTTGAAATGTCCGGTCAAATCAAGAATGGTGGCAACCGTATCTTCTGTATTTCTACCACTAAAGCTGAATCTGGGCAATCGGTTGTTAGGAAGTAGTCCAGCGGTGGAATCAACAACTATTGCAGAACCTTGAGTGTTGTCCCGCCTTTTGAATGACACTTGATGTTTGATAGACCAATCATTGTTGAACTGGTACGACCAGTTGAAGCCAACGAAAATATTTTCAGTTTCCATTGGACTACGCTCATTCAGATTCCGGCTTTGCGGGAGATCGATGATTTTATTGTTAACGAAAGGTAAGCCTTGCTGATCTAGGCTAGAAAGTGAACGGTTGTACTCCATTTCCAGGGTCGCCTGGGTGCGTGGGTTGATGTTCCATTTGAGTATCGGGGCAAAGAATACATCCTCGCCCGAAACCAAATCTCGGAACGAGTTGTTGCTTTGGAAGGACGCATTAACTCGGTACAGTAAGGTGTCGTCTTTGGTCAACGGGCCGCTGGCATCTATGCTGGTGCGATATAGATCGTAAGAGCCGAACTGCTGATTGAGGGAGTAATAAGGCGTTGCCAACGGTTGCTTGGTCGTGATATTAACCATACCACCCGGTTCAACCCGACCGTACAGGATCGCAGCAGGGCCTTTTAACACCTCGACACTTTCCACGTTGGCAAATTGCTGGTTAAAACCGAAGCCATTGCCATCCATTCGGAATCCGTTACGGAATAGGGCATCGGTTTGGAAACCGCGTAAAAACAATTGTTGCGCGTTCCCTGAACTCGGACGACCGGCATTGCCCGTGTGGGTAGTCACGCCACTGACATTCCGCAAGGCCTTATCCAGACTAATCACTTGTTGGTCCTTCAACACCTGCTTGGAAATTACCTGCACGTTCAGCGGCGTTTCCATCACGGGGGTATTGGTTTTGGTGCCTGCGGTGGCTTTCGGTAATACGTAATCGGTATTGTAAGGATCGGTCTGCCAAGTAGGGTCGTCATACGGGTTGTCGGCTTCGGCTTCGACGGTGACTTTGGGCAGGGTTGATTCCGACAACGGTTCTGGATTGCCGGGGTTAGGGTTAGCCACGGGCAGCAAAGGCTTAGGCAAAGGTTTTGCCCCCGCCCGGATGGTGGCCGTACCATCGCTTAAGCTATACACCAGACCAGTACCGGCCAGCAGTTTTTGCAGGGCGGCCTCCGTGCTGTAGCTGCCCTTCAAGCCTTTGCTCACCCGGCCTTGGGTGGTTTGGGTGTCATAAATCGCTTGTATGTCCCCAGTTTCCGCAAGTTGGTTGATGGCGGTGGCCAATGAACCTGCCTGGATGTCGTATTGCCGGACAACCGGATCGGCATGGGTGGGCGTTTGATAGGCCAAGAACCCCAAGAGCAGGGTTAAGTAAAGCAGCCCGTATGCCAGCACTGGCTTGTGGGTTGGCGACATTGTTTGTGGTTTCATGGTTTCCCCGTGTCTTAACAAAATGGCGTGTCTATTTGTAAAGACGTGTCATCTTTTAAATACCGGATGTCGGGGATGGAAAATAATTAAAAAAATTTTCGAATCGTATCGTTTCCACGCCGGAGCATGGGAACGATGTGGCGGAAAATCACCGATGCAACAGCACCAGGTAATGCGACAGGCGGGTGGAATGCAGGTGTTGGAATTTTTCGATGGCGTTGAGTGCGCCGATGGGGTTGTCGGTGTTGAACACGCCATTGATCCGGTGCTGGGCGATGGCGGGGTCGCTGACGATAAAATAGCCGCGATGGTAATGGTTTAGTTCGGCAAGCACTTCCCCCAAGGGCTTATCCTGGACGACCAGTTTGCCGCGTTGCCACGCGGTGGCGATATGGGTATCGACCGTTTTGACGGCGCTTAAGCCGTTGTCAGGGTCATAAGCCACTTGCTGGCCTTGTGCCACGATAGTTTCTGTGGTTTGGTTTGCGGGATTTCCGTCGAGTTTGACGGCAACACGGTGCTCGGTCACAGTGACTTCTACGCCTTGCCGGTTGTGGCGGACATTGAAGGCTGTGCCCAAGGCGGTGACGATGCCATTGCCTGCCCGTACCTTAAATGGCCGGTTGGGGTCTGGGCTAACCGTGAACTGGGCTTCGCCTTGTAGCAAGGTAAGTTCCCTAGTTGTAGGGGTAATGTTGATCGAGAGCGCGGTTTCGCTGTTCAGTTGCACGGTTGAGCCATCCATAAGCTGTACCGTCCGAGTTTCGGCGATGTCGGTGCGGAGCATGATACTGGCCGATGGGTACAACACCGCCACCAACAGGCAGGCCGCCAAGGCCGGAATGGCCCATCGCCAGTGTGCATTTCGGCGCGGTTTGGGTTTGGTGGCAGGCATTACGTCTGCGATCAGGTCTTTAATGCCGTCCAGCTCCCGCCATAGGCTATTGATGTCCTCAAAGGCTGATTGGTGCAATGGATTGGCTTTAAGCCAAGTTTGGAACCGGCTGTGTTCAACGGTATCCATCGTGCCACTATGCACCCGCACCCACCAGTTCCTGGCCTGTTCCTGAAGGTCGGCTAGGCTTTTGGCCTCGGCGGTCGGGTCAGCGTTCATACATTCCTTTTCTCATGTGCCATATCCTTAAGACGTGCTGGAAACCAAAAACCGGATATCCGCCCTGAACTATATTTTTCATTCAATGGTTTTTAACTGTTGCAGGGCTTTAAGTGCATGGCTGAGGTGCTTTTCCACCATGCTTGTCGAGATACCGAGCTGTTGAGCAACCTGGCCTTGGCTAAGTTCTTTAAATTTGAGTAAAATAAAGACTTCCCGGCAGCGGGGCGGCAAACCTGCCACGGCTTTTGCCAACAGTTGCAGCCGTTCCTGGTTTGCAATCAAATGCTCAGGTTGTAAGTTTTCTTGCTGGGGCAGTGTGTCCAGTTCAATTTCTTCGGTAGAATGGAATCGTTCACGGACGCGGCTGTGGCGCTCGTGGTCGGCAACAAGGTTGGCGGCAATGCGGAAAATGAATGCCCGGTGGTTTTCAATCTGGTTTTTTTCGGGATAATTGGTGTAGCGGACATAGGTGTCCTGGAAGATATCCTGTGCAGTATCTGGGCAATTGACCTTACGGAAGATAAACCTAAGCAGTTCGTCCTGGTGGTCTTGGAGAATATGCTCTTGGAAAGTCGGCGGCATATGTTGTGCGGCGTTTACATTAATCTTGAAATGGATGGCAGACTACCTGAGTCATTGGCCGGATGCAACTATTGCTAAAAAATGGCTTTATTTACCATGGGTTTTTCGTATGTTGGAGGATGTTCCGCTACAGGAGATGCTCTTGATAAGAGTATCAAATAAGGCGCTTGTATCCCAGTCGATAAGCTGAATGTTTTATCCCTTGAATACTGATAGTTACATC
>JABFSV010000523.1 GCA_013140405.1 Methyloglobulus sp.
ATCTCGTTATTTTCATCTAAACCTACCTCAATAAACCCAAGCTTTTTATAAAAGCATTTGGCAATTTCATTACGCGGGTCGTAGTTAACAATCACCTTTTCTGCATTTTCAATTTGCCGGATTTCTTCAATGGCCTTCAACAACGCCAAACGGCCTATACCTTTTCGTTGTTGCCGGTGATCAATCATAAAGCGGAAGATTACATAATTATTCGGCTTTTGAAAATTTGACAAGGATGTATACATTAAAAACCCAACGACTAAACTATCGCAATAGATGGCTCGTGGCTGGTAAATCGGGAAGTATTTGGAAGTAGCAATCGAATAGACATTGGAAGCAAGATTTCGCTTTGCCCCTTTTGGCAGTTTCAATTTCACCACTTGATCAAAATTTTCTAAGCTTACTTCCCTTAACTCGATTAACATCGATTTCAGTAGCTTGTTAATTTCATAGGGCTTTCTCTGGCTAGATCATTGATAAGGTAGATTTTGTGTTGTAAACACAAAACTTTAATACTGCACACTCACCTGCCCCATAAACGTGCGTGGCTGGCCGAAATCCACAAAAGAAGCTTGCTCAGAAGGTAGGGCTGATAAGCTGGTGATATAGTGCTTATCCAGCAGGTTGTCCACATTCAATTGGACGGAGACCTTGGCATCGCCAAAATTGCGGCTATAGCCCGCCATCAGGTCGAAGGTGGCGTAGCCTGGGACTTTGTAAGGTATTGCACCTTCACCAAAATCATCGGCAGGCAATTGGCGGTCGCGCAGATTGACGCCGCCGCCGAAAATGAAGCCTTTGTATTCGCCATCCTGGACTTCGTAGGTGCTCCAAAGCCTGCCGATATTGCGCGGTACATTTGGCAATCGGTCGCCTTTTTTATAAGAACCGCCAACTATCCCCGCAAAATCGTTCGATGCCACCCTGATGTCGGTATTCGCCCAGGTTGCGATCACATTCCAGCCCGGCAGGATTTCCCCGGCGATGTCCAACTCCGGCCCACGGCTACGCACCTCGCCGAGCGCCAGGGAACAAGAACCTGGGCCTAAGCCACAATTACGTTGAAATCCAGTCGTTGGATCTATAGTCAGATCGCTTACTGCCACATTGGTTTTGGTCAGGTCGTAATAGGCCAGGTTAGCGCGCAGCTTGCCGTCGAAGAATTCGGCCTTGATGCCACCTTCATACTGGTTTGCGCTGGTGGGCGCAACCGGTTTGAATACGCCTTTGCGAACAAATTCAAGCGCATTGCTGGTATTGGCCCCAAAGCTCTCTGCGTAATTGGCGTACAGGCTCAGCCAATTTTTTGGTTGCCACAACAGGCCAACACGCGGTGTCACCGCATCCTGGGCTAACGAAGAACTCGTTGTGGTACCATCGAATATGACGCTATTTTTTTGATGGATGTATTGATAACGAATGCCGCCCATGACCTGAAAGCCATACGGCAGCTTGATCTGGTCTTGAATATACAGGCCGTATTGATCCGTGGAATTGTTGGCTTTTCCAATAGAATGATCGAAAGGGCCAAACGGCGTGCCGGGATGTACCGGATTAGTGAGCGAAATATAGGAGAATGGCGAAGTACTTGGCTCTATTGCATCTGAATTTTGGTCAAGCCGATAATAATCACCACCGAACAGTACGGTGTGTTTCAGGCCGACCGTATCAAAGTGGCCAATCAGGTCGAGGTTGGTGGAATAGGTGTTGTTCTGGGTAAAAGAAGGGGAACGGCCAGTCCGTAATACCAACAAATTATCGGACAGTAAGCCTCGGTTCGGGTCACCGCCATCATCTAGTGCAGTCTGCAAGTATCCCTTTGTACCTGACACTAAAGGTCGTGTTGAAAAAGGCGAGGTGACTGAATTGTGGTTGGCCGAAAAGCTGTGCTTGACAGACCAGTCGTCGTTGAACTGGTGCGACCAGTTGAAGCCGCCGAAAATGGTTTCCGTGGTCGCGGGGGAATAGTCCCCGTAGTTACGGTTAAGCGGCACATTCATAGGCTGTAACACGGGTGCGTTCGGAATATTTCCATTTGAGAACGGGATAAAGCCGTTGTCCGTACCCTGATGTTGATGGTTATATTCCATCTCGAAAGTTACCTGGGTTTGTGGGCTGATGGCCCATTTGAAGACAGGTGCAAGAAATACATCTTCCTTATCGACCAAATCTCGGAACGATCCGCTGTTTTCATACGACATATTGACCCGATACAACAAATCCTTGTTTTTAGTGATGGGGCCGGTGGCATCCAAGGTAGTGCGGTACAAATCGTACGAACCGAATTGCTGGGTAAAGCCGTAATACGGAGTCGCCAGTGGTTGCTTGGTGATGACATTTACCATGCCGCCGGGTTCGACCTGCCCATACAGGATAGCCGCCGGGCCTTTTAGCACTTCAATTGACTCTACGTTAGCCAGCCCTTTGCTCGCAGCACCTTGTTGCAGCCTGAAGCCATTGCGGAAAAAGGTCTGGGATTCAAATCCGCGTAAAAATATACCTTGTTGAGTTCCCCCCAAAACCCCTGCGCTTGAGTTACCTGTTGTAGCATTGGTTCTTGTGACCACGCCACTAACATTTTTCAGCGAATCCGACAACCTGATCACCTGTTGATCTTTTAACACCTGTTTGGAAATCACCTGTACGTTCAGCGGCGTTTCCATGATCGGCGTGTCGGTCTTGGTGCCGGCGGTGGCGTTGGGGATGACGTAATCCTTGTTGTAAGGGTCGGCGTAGTATTCGGGGTCGTAAGCCGAGTCGGCTTCCACGGTGACTTTTTCCAGCATCACGCCGTCATCCGAGCTGGGTTTTGGGCTTGTCACTGCGGCGGGTTTGACATCGCCCGTTTCGGGCTGACCCCTGGCGTTATGGGTTTCCTCAATGGTGATGGCGTTGGTCGAGGTTACCTTGGGAGTCAGGCCACTGCCTGCCAACAGCTTATTGAGCGCTTCCTTGGCGGTGTAATGCCCGGACAATCCCGGTGTGGCGATGCCTTTGGTCAGTTCGGCAGGATAGCTGATTTGCAGGTCTGCTTGTTCGGACAGTTGGCTGATTGCCGATTGCAGCGGTTGCGGCGGGATGTGGTATTGCTGCTTGCCGGAATCTTCTGCGGCAGCGGTGTGGGTAAAAAGTATTACGCAAGTTGTCAATAGCATCCCCAGTTGCAGCCTTGTGGACTTGGTGACGGGTAAGGTATTGGATTGTGGCATGGGCAAACTCCCTTGTTGTTATAAATCCCACAGGTTTTGGCTATGCGGCGGCTTTACCTGTGGCTTACAAGGAAGACAATTGAGGGAGAAAAATCCGCACCTCAATAATTAAATTTTTGTAATTATTCCCCTCACCCCAGCCCTCTCCCGCAAGGAGAGGGGGCTTTCTTTCTTAACTTAATGGCAGTGACCCTCTCCCTCTGGAGAGGGATGTTGTGCTAACGCGGCCTAATCACCGTTACCCAATCGCTGACGTGGGTTATTTGGATGGGCAGGGTTTGTTCCAGGGTGGCGAGCGCCAATTTGGGTTGGGTGATGTCAAAGCGGGCATTGATCCGGTAGGCTTTCAAGGTGTTGTCGCTGAACAGGACTACACCGGGCAGGTACCGCCCCATTTCGTTTACCACTTGTTCGAGGGTCTCATCTTGAAATGACAAGCGGCCTTTAAGCCAAGCTGAATCACGGTTATTGGCAATGTGCCGAACCGCAGTCAAGCCGGAGTTGGTGTTAGTCACTTGTTCATCGGGGTGTAATAAGACGCTTTGTTGTTGCGCCATATTGCTCACTTTGACGAGGCCCTTTATTACAGTGACCTTATCTTCCGCTTGGGCATCCTGCACTATAAAGCGGGTTCCTAAAACTTTGGTTTCGGTTTCTCCACTGTCGATCACAAAAGGTTTGCTGGCATCGTGTTGGACATCAAAGTAAGCTTCGCCTTTGAGTAGGCGAATGCGCCGCTCATCGTTATTAAAAGCGACGGCGATTGCCGTATCGGTATTGAGCGTAACGCTGGAACCATCACTGAGTTGGACGGTTTGATTGCCACCCACGGGTGTGCAGTAGTCGGCCTGAAAGCGGGTAACGGGATCGAATAAGGCCAGCCATAAGGCGGCACTTGCGGCTAACCCTAATGGAACCCAGGTTTTCTGTAGTTTGTTGGGATAATGGCGTGTGCGTTTGCCCCGGTTTTTGGTGGGGTTATAGGATAGGCTACTCAGTTTTAACGCTTGATTAAAATCAGCGTCATCCCAAAGCTGCGAGATTTCGTTATAAGCCTGCTCATGCCCTGGGCTTTGTGCTTTCCAGGTTTGAAAGCGGATTTTTTCTTGAGGCGACAACGCTGCTGATTGCAGTCGGGTAAACCAGACAATCGCTTCCTCTGCAATCAGGTTGTCCTGTTCGCTGGCTGGTCTGGAAAAATGCGGTTTCTTTGGTTTGCCCATCGTAGATATTTTATTATGTTTTATACATGAGACATTTTACCAAGGCAAAAACCTCACTCCTCTTCCAGTGCCAAAAATTTCTGACGGCAAAAACTAAGGCCTTTTGCAATGTGTTTTTCCACCCCGCTCACGGTAATCCCCAATTCTCCGGCGATTTCCTTGTGGCTCATGCCATGCACCTTATAGAGTATGAATACATCACGGCGGCGGGGCGGCAATTCATCGATTATCTTGAGAAAACGTTCCAAGCGTTGTTGCTGGGCAACCAGATGTTCGGCGGAAGGCGTTTCAAGGTCATCAGTTAATAAATACGGCGCGTTCGCTTCGACCATCTTATTACGACGGAGATGATTGAACGCCAGATTGCCTGCAACCCGGAACAAAAAACCGCGTGGGTGCTGAATGGTTTGCGTTTGCGCGGCCTGGGAAAGGATCAGGTAGCTTTCCTGGGTAAGATCGGCAGCGGTTTCCTCGCATTTCACAATCTTAGCCACATGCCGGATTAGTTCGACTTGATGGGAGCTAAATAAGGCTTGAAGATTAAAGTGTTCCGGCGGCATTATTTCGGTCATGTCGGTTATCCTTAGA
>JABFSV010000535.1 GCA_013140405.1 Methyloglobulus sp.
GGATGTCACAAATTGTGCGGCCTTTTTATAAAAATAGGGTATCAAGCTCAAAACAGACGTTTTTTGCACATCTTTCAACCGCATGTAAACAAGCACGCCGCCCTAAAATAGACTTTGGTTCAAATAATCAGGAGATCCCATTGTGGGCGCATTTGTCTATGAAAAACAGTTCAAACGGCACACGCTACGGGAACTCATCCCGGTAGAGTCGTATGACGATGAAACTCACCTGTTCACCACGTCTGATGGTTACATTGGCTTTGGCTTTGTTTCAAGGCCCTTGCCGGGCTGTGATGAGTCCGTGACTCAACGGCTGAATGTCCTGTTTTCTTTCGATTACCCAAAGGAAAGTTTTATCCAGGTCATGCTCATGGGATCACAGGACATAGGCCAGACACTGGACAATATAAGGCAACTTCGTGTCACCAAAGACAAGGCGCTTGTCGAGTCCATGGACAACAGGCTGAAAATGCTGGTCGAGGGGTCGAACCATGCGATGAGTATGCACGCCCGATCCTTTGTCCGTGAATTCAAGCTGGTATTCACCATAAAAATACCGCTTCAGCAAAAAAGCCAACTGCCGGCCAGCCAGGAAATTTCTGTGATCCGTGACCTTCGTTTGTCGGTCGAGCAAACATTGAAGTCAGCAGGTTTTGCCGCCCATACCTTGGATGCAGACCTATATCTACGGGTGCTTGGGCAGCTATTGCATTGGGGGCCATCGGCGAATTGGCGGTCAGCCACCCCGTATTACGACCCAGCAGCCCCCATCAATGAACAGGTCAGCGAATCCGACGACATGATGCAAACTGGCCCGAACGGTGTCTGGTTGGGGGACAAGCGTTTGCGGATACTGTCGCCCGTAAGGTTGCCCGCCCAGATGAGCCTGCAAAGTATGCGCCGGATGATTGGTGACCCGCTAACGGGGTCCCGTGGCATTCATGGAAACTTTTTTATCAACATGAACATTTTTATCCCGGACAACGCGGCAGAAAAGGAAAAGGCGGATAAGGAAAGGAATGCGACCAACTATCAGGCGTTTGGGCCGATGATGAAGTTTAACCCCAAGTTAAGTTTCAAAAAGGAAAGCACGGACTTGTTGTTCAAGTCGATCAACGATGGGGGGCGCATCCTAAAAATCAAGCTGTGCGTCGGCTTGTTCACCGATTCACTGGACAAAAGCGAGACACGGCTGACAGAAGCGCAAACCTACTTTAGCGAAATTGGCTGGCAGATGAAAGAAGACAAGTACATCACCCTGCCCATGCTGGTAAATTCATTGCCGTTTTGTGCCGATGCCAAGGCCGTGCTATTCCTGCAACGTTACAAACGTTGCGGATCCCAAGATGCGGTGGAGATCCTGCCCGTCCTATCGGATTGGAGTGGAACTGGTACGCCGCAACTGACCTTTGTGTCACGCGGCGGGCAGATCATGAACATGGATATTTTTGACTCCAACACGAACTACAACACCTGCATTGTCGCGGCGAGCGGGTCTGGGAAGTCATTCTTGACCAATGATATTATCACGTCGTACGTCAGTTCCGGTGCCAAATGCTGGGTAATTGATATAGGACGTTCTTATGAAAAACTGACATACGCCATCGGCGGCGATTTTGTTGAATTCGGCGATAAAAGCCAAATTTGCCTTAACCCATTCCCAATCGTTAAAAATTACAATGAGGAAGCCGATATGCTGGTCGGCATCATTGCGTCTATGGCCTCGGTTGAGGACAAGCTGTCGGATCTCCAGAACTCCAAATTACGTTCGATCTTGAAAGAATTATGGGATAACCATGGTAGAGGGCTATTGATTGATACAGTGGCCAATCGGTTTTTGGAGGATGAAGACCGTCGTGTGGTCGATATGGGTCACCAGTTGTTCGCGTTTACGTTTGCCGGCGAATATGGCCGGTATTTCAATGGCGAAAACAATGTCAACTTCGGCAATACCCTGACCTGCCTTGAACTGGAGGAACTCAAGGGCCGCAGTCACTTGCAACAAGTGGTGTTGCTGATATTGATTTACCAGATCCAGCAAGCCATGTACCTCGGTAATCGTGACCAACGGAAGATACTCATCATTGACGAAGCGTGGGATTTGCTGGCTAAGGGCAATATTGCGAAATTTATTGAGACGGGCTACCGCCGTTTCAGGAAATACAACGGGGCGGCCATTACGATCACCCAGTCCCTCAATGACCTGTACGGTTCGCCGTCAGGTGTCGCTATCGCCGAAAACTCGGCCAACCTTTATTTGCTCTACCAGAAACCGGAAACCATCGAATCCATAAAGCGGCAGAACAGGCTGATGATAGGGGACGGCGGCTATACGTTCTTGAAGTCGATCCATACCATCACAGGGCAATATTCGGAAATTTTCTTTGTGACCAGCTACGGCTTGGGTATAGGCAGGCTCATCGTGGACAAATACACCAAGCTGCTGTATTCCACCCACCCTGATGACATCAAGAAAATCACGGAGCGGACGAACCGTGGCATGACAACCGCCGAAGCGATAGAGGACATCCTGTTAACCAGCGATTAATGCTTAACCTTAACCAATGAGGAAAACCCATGGCAGAAGATACAGGCCGTCAGTCAAGCAGGGACAATCAGGCCAGAAGGCATTTCATTAGCGAGTGCCGTGATAGCAGGATTGTGGTGCAAGCCAAGTTCTCGCCCAACATGCTGCGTATTTACCGTCGGCACTTTGACGGGATGTCAAGATCCGCCTACCTGCTCAGGTTTTATTGCCGGATAGGGCCTGGCAACAATGTTGAAACTGAATTGGCTAAGGAAATCATGTCATTGATCGATGAAGTCAACGCCACTGTGCAAAAGAAAATTACCGTTGCCGACCAAATCCTGAAAAATGAAAACGTAACGGTTTCCAAGGCAGGGTTCGAGACCATCAATGCAACCATCATTGACCCATTGGCCAACCAATTTTTAAGGACATTGATACTCGCCCAGGAGCTTGATGAGAAACTCAGCGCTCTCTGGTTGTCATGCCTGATCAATGACGAACAAAAACGCCAAGCATTATCAGAGATCGACAGTGACCTGCGTAGTATCCAGGGAAAAGTAAGGGGGCTTTCCTTGGGTCTCAGGAACAGGGTGCGCGAACAAAACCAGCGCAAACCAGAACCTAGCGATATGGACATAGAGGTAGCGTTGGATCAGGGTGGCGAACCAGGAAGTGTGGAAGTGGTGACAGAAATCGCTGAGAAGAAATCGGTGAGATCCAGGGCATTGAAAGAACAGGCCGCATAAGGCAAAGTTGCAACGTGACTAAGGGCGGCGTGGCTGTGCTGATGCTGGTTTTGTTGCTTGGCTATGATCCAGCGTTTGCACAGGAAGCCGAACGGGATGAAACAGCATTTTATGGGGTCTCAGACGGACGCTGGCAGCCGACATCCGTGTCGGCCAATTCCCCGTATTATGAAGACAAGGAGAGGGGATGGTTTTGGTATGAAGAGCCTGTTGTCGAAGAACAAGGGTTGATTGAAAGCCCGAATCAACCTCCTGCGTCAAAAATGCCTGCACAGGAGAAAAGGCCAGAACCCAAGACGCAGGCAAAATCTGCCGAAGCCAAGCCGTTGTCATCCGAGTGGTTTCGCAAAAACATGGAAAAATTCCGCGACAAGGCGATTGACGAGCCGACACAGGAAAACGTGACGCTCTACCTGTACCTGCAGCGGGTCATAATGGACAAGGCTGAGAAATTCGCCCACGCCTCGCAAGTTTCTGTCATGTCAGACCCTGTCCTGGATGAAAATTCCAGGCGACCAATTGCCACGTTCGGTTCTGTTGCCAAGGACGAAATGGCGACCAGAGGGACGCAGAAAGCGGCAAAAAAACTGGCGAAATCGGCTGGGCTTTGGTTTTTTTACCTCAGTACCTGTGAATATTGTCTCAAGGAAACAGGTGTCTTGCGGGGGCTGATGAACACTTACGGGTTCAAGGTATTGCCGATTGCCCTTGACGGCTTGCCGCTGCCAAACGGCGAATTCCCAAATTTCACCATCGACCAGGGTCAGGCCAAAAAAATGGCTGTCGAGTCCACCCCCGCCCTGTTCCTGGTTAAGCCCGGTGACAACGGTGGTGTTATCCAGCTTGGGCAGGGTTTGCTGTCAGGGGAAGAAATCGTCAATCGAGCCATCACACTGTCCCATCAACAAGGGTGGATCACTGCCGATGAATACGAGGATACCAGGAAAGTAAAGACCATAGAAGTTGACAACAAGACCATTAACGGCATTGATGAAAAAACACTAAACAATCCGACCGAACTGATAAACACCATTCGCAGCAACCTGAAAATGCAACTCTGAGGAAACGCCAATGTGGAATCCCCCAAGCGACGATACAACGCCAACTGACGATGAAAAGAAATCAATACGTTCAAGCCGAAATGCTTAACTGAGTTTATTCAATGATGGCATTGCCTGGCTTTAGCATGATCAAATTACTTCCGTTCTTAATGTTGTTGCTCTTTTTCATCGCACTTCCGGCTAAGGCCAACTTAGACCAGGAATTGCAAAGCGCATTTACTAGCATGATCAATGTTACACCTGGTGGAGCCTACGAAACACAACGTCGCGGGGTTATTACTGGCGGCAGCATAGCCATGCGTAACAACATAATGAACCCAAATCTGATTTCGTTCGTGCCGCCCAGCGTTAAAGGGGGTTGCAATGGTATTGACCTGTTTGCCGGTTCATTCTCGTTCATCAATGGAGCACAATTTACACAGTTGATGCGTAGCGTCGCCCAAGCTGCAATTGGCTACGCATTCATGCTGGCTATTGAAGGGATGTGCCCGACGTGCGCCCAGATCATGTCGAAGTTACAAGGTGAAGTGGGTAAGCTTAATTCGTTGATGCGGAATTCCTGTGAGTTTGCAAAGGGGATGGTCAATGCCACCGGCTTAAAAGCCTGGGCGGACGAGCGAAAACAAGAGGCTTCTTCAATAAGCACAGGGA
>JABFSV010000373.1 GCA_013140405.1 Methyloglobulus sp.
ACTTGTTTAATCCATGAATCTATCAAGCCCATCCATTTGACTGCATAACGCTCGTCCTGAGTGTAGTCGTAAGCACCCGCAAGGTCTTTCAGGTAATAAAATTTATGCAGCAGAATCAGCCATTCCAAATCTTTGCTTGGATTGGTTTGCCAATCAAACGATTCGCCGAGCTTGTACTTCTCATTATTGAACTCAAATTCGTTTGCCAGGATACATTCAGCATTGGCCACCTGCTTGCCGGAGCTTTGGGACAAAGGAAAATAGCTAACGTGCGTCCTATTCTGGTAATACGCTAACAGCGCACTCCAGGAATACCCGCTAAAGCCGTCAACAAATAAACTCTCATCGTCAAGAAGAGCTAAATTCCTGGCGCTCATCATTAGTTACCTTGCCGATATTTAATAGTTTCTGACACATTAAGTGACGCATAATCAAACTGGGCGAGTAACTGTCCCTGCTCATCTTCCCTTTGAAAAAAGATCGGGGAATTGATTGCGTAATGCTCGACTTTAAACTCTCCTGGCTCGTTTGCCACAAAAACCATATCCCTGTACACATGGTCTTCTGTTTCTGAAATGATGACTAAACAGCTAGCGGCATAAGGTTTACAGGTTTCATGATTTTTGAAAACTGGTATGGAAGAAACGGTTAACGTCGGGCGTTCATTTTTGTAAGGATAAATTACGGTGTAAAAGCAGCATTCAGCGCCTTGCTGGGTGAATTTAATCACTGGGGCTTGCTGCTTAACGCCATAGGTTGGCGAGATGTAACCGCCTTCTTCCGACACGGTAGCGGACTTATAGACAGGCTGCACCATCACCAAATGGGGTGCATCCACTGAGAAACAATGTTGATCGGAATCGAGCGACACCTTGCCCTGTGCCGATGCTGCCAAATGAAACAAGAGGTCGTAATTATAGGCATCATCTGCCCTTAATACATCACAGATGACCCAATATTCACCATTAACAAACACTATCTTGCGTTCATGCACTACAGGATATTCATTACTACGGGCAATGCCATGGAGGTAATCAAATCCTGGTCTGCTAACAAAGGCTTTAAGCTCGTAATCGGGCTGCGGGCCTTTGATTTTGAATTTCTCTTTATGGAATTCGTAGCAGGTTTGGTTTTTTCCGTCCACCATCACGGTGTTGTGATAACTTGTGCCACGGAATAAGACCCGCCAGTTAGTTTCACCTGACTCATCGTAGGTATAACGGCCTGGATCAACTATCAAAGATTGCCCATAAGCCGCCATTTCAAAACTGAGCAGGTCGAGATGACCATGATTACCTGCACCCAATGCGCCGCAATCAAACGCCAGATAGCGTTCGTCCTGGTACGCATCCACATCTTCTCCCCAGCCGCTACGCAGTATGAAATAACCACCGGAGGGAAATGCTTTGGAACGATAGGCTGGGGCAATCCCGTGTTTTCCCTGGGTGGCAACGTACAGCATTTCTTCGCAACCATATAGGTCGTAGCCCTGTTTTAGCAGGGACAAAAAATTTCCGGTATCGCCATCACTCAGTGAAGGAATAGTGCCGTCCGGCTTGTGGACATAAACCGAAAATTCCAAGGCCTTTTTTATACTATCATCCATTTGCGATGGCAAGTGAATGTCGTTTAATACTGCAAGCCGCTTAACAGCAAGGAAATTACGCAGCACAATATGGTGATAATCCGTAGACAATTCGCAATGTACGCCGTCATCCAACAAATCGGCTTGCACATTTTTCAGCAGTTCATCGGTCGCGAACTGTAACCAATAATCGGAATCTTTAAGTTCTGGGAACACCACCGCCACGAGAAAGATCGTGTACAGTTCTAATGTACGATGATTCCTAGCTGGGGTTAGATGTTGGCACAGGTAACTGGTTTGTTGATGGAGTGACGTTAAAAATTGTACATAAAATTCAGGGGTGACCGATTCCGTTGGGCATTCGGTCACAAAGTAGTAATGGGCAAATACCCAGTTTTGGATGCGCCGCCCCGTTACGTCGCTGGACAGAAAATCCACAGGCACGGTAGTTATCCAGCTAGACGTTAGCTCTATCCATTTTTCGGCATAACGGTGGTCGCCCGTTTCCTTAAAAGCAATGCCCAACCCTACCGCATAGTAAAACTTATGCAGCATGATCGACCATTCGATGTCAGTGCTGGGATTTACCAACCAATTCAATTCTGGAAGCGCATACGTTTCTTCATTAAAACTGAAACGATCGGCCAAAATGTTATCGATTTTTTCTCGAACAATCTCAGCTTCGTCAGCAACAGCAAAATACGTTATACCTTTGCGCGACTGGAAGTAAGACAGTACTTCCTCTGGTGACCAGGTGTTAAATGGCGCTTTTAGAACATCAATCCAGAATGATTTAACTGTTTTATCAATGACCGGCACAGCACTCATGCACCACCTCGCTTCCATTCGCCAATCGGGAAACAAAAAGATCCTTTAAATCGAGCGTGGTTATTTGAGAATCGAAGTCTTTGCAAACCCTCGCTCTCCCAGCATCGCCTAGTTGTTGCCGCAAGCCTGGATTGATGAGCAACCGCTCTATCGCATCAGCCATAGCCAGTGCATTCTTCTCTGGCACCAGCAAGCCATTGTCGTTATTGTCAATGAGTTCAGGTATGCCAGAAATATCGGTTGAGATTACCGGTACGCGCATGGACATTGCTTCTACCAAAACGTTGGGAATACCATCCCTATCCCCGTTATCAACCACCAAACAAGGCAGGGCAAATAAGGTGGCTTGTTGATAAATTTCACGTAGTTCTTCTTGGGTGACTGCACCCAGCAACCTTACCGTGTCTTCAAGGCCAAGATCTTTGATAAGGTTAACGAGTGTCTCAGTGTAGCCGTCACCACCACCCACAATTTGGCAACGAAAATGGCAACCTCTTTCTTTTAAGATTGCACAGGCTTTGATCAAATAATCAAAGCCCTTCTTCTCCACTAACCTACCGACAGATAGCACGACTGGCACGTCCATATCACTCGCTATTAGTGAATCCTGTACACTACTGGCAAACAAGTCGGTATCCAAACCATGATAGATCTTATGGATTTTTGTGCCTTTTGGAGCAAGCCGCTGGAGATGCTCTTCATTTGCGCCCGTACACGTCACCAAAAATTCAGCCCGTCGCATTTTTTTCTGTAGCAAGTTGCCAGGATTCAATTCCTTTAAATAAATATCCTTTGCGTGGGCTGTAAAGCTAAATGGAATTCCACTCATTTTGCTGGCAAACATGGCAATCGTGGTTGAGCCATGACAAAAGTGGGCGTGCAAATGTTGAATTTGTCCTGATTCGATTACCGCATTAGCTATATATCCGGCTTGGAGAAATTCTTTAAAGAAAACTTCTCTGGGCAAATCAAAAAAACCGTTACGGTAGTGCACACTCATGACAAGGCATTCAAATAACGCCTTCAAATAAGCCAACGGCTTCTTTTTAAACAATAGTGCGTGGCTGTTTGAGAATTTCGGCACATTATCGACAACCCAACGACTAAACCGAGCTTCGCTTAGTGGATCGGCTTGGGGTAAATAAGTGACTGGCGCATTGATATCCTTAACCATCGCATGATTTTTCTGTCCTTCGAGTTTCTTGACGGAAAAAATGGATAAGCCCACCCCCATCTTTTCTAAAAGTCGTATCTCATTGGTGATAAAAGTCTCCGAAGTACGCGGATAACCTTTCAGGATATAGCCAATTTGGACATCATTTTTAGCTACTTCGAATGCTGGACTCATGGTTGTACCGCACCCAATAGTCGATTAGCTTTTGTGCCTTGTTGATTGGCACGTCGAATTTTTATCTGCTTACTGTTGCCGCCATCATGGCCGTCGTCCATCAAGCCATTAATGGAATCGCAAACGCCCGATAAGCCATTAAGGTTAATTTGATATAAATTTTTTGGATGGACATTGACTTTGGATAGCTCGTCTTGGACTGCCGCCATCAAAATTGAGGGGGTCATTTTTTCAGGATGGATAGTACGCAGCAGCCCTAATTTAGACATCCGTTCAGCACGTATCCATTGCTCCTGGACAGGCATCACCCTAGGTATCACGATAGCGCGTTTGCGGAGTGTCAGCAGTTCGCAAACGGTATTATAACCACCCATGCTGATCACGAGATCAGCCGCATCCATGCAGGCCATCATGTCATCGGTAAAGTTTTGCACAATTACGTTTGGACAACCATCAATCAAGGCAACGATATGTTGCCTCTGGCTTTCAATCATTTCAGGCCCACAAATGACTAAGGTTTTGGTGTCGCCAACATCCTTTTGCAGACGTAAACCTTGCAAATAACACTTCAATAATTGATAGCCGTCTTCACCACCGCCTGGAGTGACCAACACCAATCGCTCATCACCAAAGCCATATTGTTGACGCAATTGCAGCCTGGAACTCCGGCCTGTTTCCCGTGCGATATAGCCACAAAAGCGTACCTTGTCATGACTTTCGCTAGGGAATTCGTATTCCTTGCGTAAATCGAAAATTTCGGGTGATCCAACAACTAACACTTGATCGTAAAACGATTGAATAGCTCGGTGATAACCATTCTTTTGCCAAATACGGATAGTGCTTTCGGGGCTGTCGAGAATATCCCGCAGCAACAAAACAAGTTTGGCACGATGGCCTAGCCGCTGTAATTCTTCTAACGCGCCAGATAATTCATCACCAACACCAAAGGGTTTTTTATCGACCAAAATTAAGTCGGGATCAAAATCAACAATCGAACTTTGAATAATATTGCTGCGTAAACGCAAAATCTGCTCAACACCCAGGTCGAGGAATTTGGCTTCGTAATCCCCTTGCATGGTGCGGGTAAGGCAAGGCAGCTTGATATAGTCAATTTGCGGAGGAATACGAAAGGCATGGAGCATAGGCGAACCTGACAAAATAAGCACAGACGTGTTGGGATCTGACT
>JABFSV010000306.1 GCA_013140405.1 Methyloglobulus sp.
CGTTTTGCTGGCAGGTATGTCTATACAAAAACAAGAAATTATTTTTTTAATGTAATAATCACTTAGCTTGCTGTTTCTTAACATATTCCTAGGCTATCATTGGGTCTCCTGATAGTCTAGAGCCTAAATAATTTTGGCATTTGGACAAAAATCATGGATACGTTCTGGTGCGCCTGGATAATTGGGAGATCTTGTATAACCGACGGATGATTCGCCCAAAAATTTTTCGTTTTTTGCATCTTTAAAAAGATCGAGATACCAGTCAATGCCTTTTCCAAAGTTGATTTCTTTAACGAAATAACCGGGTTCTTTCCAAAGATCTTTGGTCATAAAAATCTCTGGATGTAGATCAAGGTAATTATGCAAAGAGGTCGTTGCTGATTTCATTGCTCCAACAAGAAATAAGTTTGGCAGCCTTGCTTTTTGGTTAGTCATTGCTGGTTACATTCGTTTTGATGAATTGGTTAAAGTGCGCCACGTAGTTTTGTTCTGAACACTTAGATTCAGCAAATACCTTGCCTTTATCAGACAAGGTTGTACACAACACCGGATCTTGCCAGAGCCTTACTATAGCTTGTTTCATGCTTTCTTTTGACCCTGGGTCGCACAAAACGCCAGTTTCGCCATCAGTAATATAATCGTCAATACCCGATGAATCCGTAACTATTGAAGGTATGCCCATGTAGAAGGCCACGACAATAGTGACATGCCCACAAGGTACTTCATTGCCTTTTAATGGCAAGACCATAAAGCGAGAATTGGCAATCACGGAATATGCCTCATCTTTCGGGATATTGGTCAGCACCGTCACATTGTCAGGCACTTGCAAGCCCACCAAATTGTGTGGCCTGACGACGACGATGGCGGGAATGTCGGGCAAATCGCGCATAGCATCCATAAATGTAGCATAGTCACGGGCATTGCCTCCTACCGCGCAGATATAATCAGTATCACGCTTTGGTGGGGTATTTTTGAATTCGGGACAATTGACACCCCAATGGACGAAATCAAATTTGTCTGCCGGTATTTTGAAATGCGCGGAATATAGGTCAATTTCCATGCGGGAGGACACCACAAGTTTGTCTATCTTCTTGAAGACAAATTGCATCCGTTTTAAGGTAACCCCCTGGGGCAGTTCTGCAAAATTGAAAGAATAAACAACGTGGGGTGTACGGATACAAAAGCACCACTTAAAAAAAGCGCAATAAAAGGCCATGTAGGGGCCATGCGAAACCAGAATGTCGCTTTTGGCAGCCTTTATCACGGCTTTAAGTGATACCAGCATTCTAGTGATAAAAACTGGCGCTGCTTTATTTTTTTGAGGGAGATAAAAAGACCAGTCAATAGTGTTGAAATGCCTGGCGATCCATCGCCACGTTGGATGGGTATTTTCCGAACTTACGACGACAACACGGCTATTTTTCATCAAAAATACACTCACTTATATTCGATAAGCCTTGCCTTTTGCGACAAGAGTTTCAGTAGGGCAAAACGGGACAAGCCAGCAACTCCGAGTGACGGGGTATGTTACCCCGTCACTCACGTTTTGCCGACGGTGGCGTTTTTGAACCACATCGAAACCCTGCGAACAGGGCAACATGCCCCGTCCGGCTTGGGGTGTAGCCAGGGTCAAACAATATTATTAATCTTCAATAAGGACAGCATCACATTCCTTAGGTAAAGGTATTTTTTTTGCGGGTGGTTTTTTGGATGGTTTTTTGGCTTCGTCAGAAAACCACCAAGCAAGATTAGTGCCGCAGCCGTCCCCCGCTGGGATAGGTTCTTGTTTTTCACAGTGAAAATTGCCAGCAGGACATTTTAAGCGGACGTGAAAGTGATCCGCATGGGCAAACCAGGGGCGAATTTTTTGTAACCAGTCTTGTGATGTTTTGCGCTCACACAGCTCCTGTTTGATATACGCGTTCACAAAAATACGGTCAACTTCTGGTTTACGTGCAGCGGCTTCAAGGACTTGTGCGTTGGCTGACGACCATTGGGAAAGGTTTACCCCATTTGCACTTGCATTCAAAACCGATGGCGCTCCCCAGCTTTCCCGTTCACTTGGGTTTAACTCTCGTTTATCTGCTTCGCGGCTTAATAGATACCAAATATCAACATCAAGGCCGGATTGGTGGCTACGATGTCCGCTCAATGTTGGGCCGCCCCTTGCCATGCCCATGTCACCGACGAGTATCGTCCCCAGATGTTGATTTTTGGCAGTTTGTCCTAGATTTTCGATGAACTGGACTAAATCGGGATGTCCATAATAGCGTTTCCTGGACAAGCGCATCACTTGGTAGCCTTCGCCATTCAAAGGCAATGTCGCCGCTCCCCTAATACATCCTGACGTAACTTTGCCAATGCTGTGGGCTGCTCTGTTGTTAGTAGGCTTAACCACTCTTGACCAAGCATGGGCATCTGATTGAGCCTGCGATGTGGAAAACGCACAGGTCAACATTAAGAAAATTATAAATTTCATGAGGATGGATATTGCTATTTGTTTATAGGGTTATTAACTGTCGGCAGCATTGCAACTATATAAAGCATAAGTGAAAGGAGGCTTGGTAAGCCAGCCCATTAGGTTACGGGCCTAAACTCTCTAGGAGCTTTCAGGTGACGATAGCAGTGCTGATATAAGCTGCTTGAGATTGTGCTGTTGCCTGTCTTTCGTCAATCGGTTGGCAATGATGATGCTTTTTAATTCGGTCAATGCGCGTTCAAAGGCATCATTGACCAGGATGTAATCAAACTCTTCATAATGGCTCATTTCTGTGACGGCATCACGCATACGTCGGGCAATAACGTGGTCATCGTCTTGGCCTCGGTTTTGTAAGCGTTGTTCGAGTATTTCAGTGGAAGGCGGCAGAATAAAAATGGATAGGCTATCGGGGCGTATGTTTTTTATTTGTTGCGCGCCTTGCCAGTCAATCTCAAGGATGACATCAAGCCCTTTGTTAAGGCTTGTTTCAACCGTTGTTTTTGCCGTGCCATAAAAATTATCGAATACTGAAGCGTGTTCAAGCAGTGCCCGCTTATTCAATAAGGACTGAAATTCTATTGGGGATACAAAGTAATAGTCTTCGCCGTGTATTTCACCAGGCCGTATCGGGCGCGTGGTATGGGATATGGAAACAATTAAGCCATCAACTTCGGTTATTAGTTGTCTGACCAGGCTGGTTTTTCCTGCCCCGGACGGTGCAGAAATAATGTATAGTTTACCGGTACTCATACTTTATGTGCTGTGTAGTCTGTTCTTGACGGTGTTACTCTATATTTTGGACTTGCTCGCGTATTTGCTCGATAAGCACCTTAAGCTCAATGGAGATTTGCGTCATATCCTTATCCATTGATTTAGAGCCTAGCGTATTGGCTTCGCGGTTTAACTCCTGCATCAAAAAGTCCAGCCGCCGTCCTACAGGCTCGGTTTGGTCTAACACCCGCAATACCTCGTTAACGTGCGTATCCAGGCGATCTAACTCTTCAGTAATATCCAGTTTTTGGGCAAGGTAGACCAATTCTTGTTCAAGACGGTCAAAATCCGGTTGCACAGACAATTCTGCAATCCGGTCAGTCAGTTTTTTACGTAAGGAAGCAAGCACCTCGGGCATTCGCTGGCTTGCGGTAGCGATGGACTCTTGAATTTTAACGCAGCGTTCTTCAACCAGGGCTTTAAGCTGCCTACCTTCTCTTTCCCGAGTTTCTGAAAGCTGTTTTACCGTCGTTGCTATTAGGCTGGCTAGTCCTTTGCTGAGTTCGGTTTTGTCCAGTTCCGATTCTTGCTGGACACCAGGAAATGCCAGTATGTCCAGCGCAGAAAATGACATGGAAGAGTACATTTGTTGCTCGATCAACTTGGTTGCTGCAATCAAAGCCGCAACAGCATCTTGATCGACCAAAAAGGTTTGCCGGCCGGCCTGTTTTTTAACGTTTATGTTGCAGTCAATTTTGCCTCGGCTGATTTTTGCGGAGATTAGCGAGCGGACATCTGCTTCCACAAAACGTAAACGGTCAGGCAGTTTTATGGAAATATCAAGATAACGGTGATTAACCGAACGTAGTTCGCAGCTTATCATCAGATTTCCGAGTTCGGTTTCATTTGCTGCGAATGCGGTCATGCTACTTATCATTTTTCACCTATACTTAATCTGTTGCAGACTATCCAACGCTTATGGCTGAATATTACGATCCGGAAACTTATCCCAACCAATGGAATTATCTACAAACCGGCACCATTATAGACCAGTATATGATCGAGCGGGAATTGGCGCATGGCGGATTCAGCTCGGTTTACCTAGCTAGACAACTGGAGGATCAGTTTCAGGTTGCCTTGAAGGAATACCTACCTAGAAAATTGGCCCACCGAACTTGGAATAATGTGGTCGTGGCGAACAGCAAGGACACATTGTCCATGTTCAAACGCGGACGGGGCTTGTTTTTTGAGGAAGCCAAAGTGCTGGCAGCTTTGAAGCACCCTAATATTGTCGAGGTGACTAATTTTTTTAGGGCTAATGATACCGTTTATATGGTCATGACCTATGATTACGGCGTGACGCTGGACAATCTGATCAACAAAAGAATGTTGCCAATAACTGAAGAATTCTTATTGGGAGTGTTTAATTCTTTGCTGGCCGGAATTGATTATATTCATGAACGGCAATTTATCCATCTTGACATAAAACCTGGAAATATCCTGGTACGTCCGGGCAATGATGCCTTATTGCTCGATTTTGGCGCGATTCAACGCATTAATTCCGCGCATATCCATAAGTTGGACACCGTATTGACTCCAGGTTATTCGCCAGCTGAGCAATATGACATAAAAACCCAGATGGGTGCCTGGACAGACATGTATGCGATAGGCGCGAGTATGCGTACTTGCCTGGACAATAAAACACCCATTTCGGCCCCTGAAAGATTACAGAAAGACCCT
>JABFSV010000088.1 GCA_013140405.1 Methyloglobulus sp.
TCGGTGAAATCTTATCGCTGCTCAGCCTTTCCTGTCGGTAACAAGTGAAATTTGCCGATCTTATTCCAAAAATGCTTCGGCTTTAGCAAGAAATTCATAAAAAAAGCCCGTTATCCAAGGACGGTATTTGGCATATACGCTCAACGCTTATATGCCGCCGTACTCCAATCAGCTATCTTTATTGGGTCGAGTTAAATTGACCTGTTACCACTGCATTGCAAGAACTGCTTGTTGCAGATTGCGAACAAAGTGATACGAGCAAATCTTTAGGTGAGCCTTTAACCCCCACTCGGCAATATCCGATTGTATTTTTCGTTTTAGCAGAATCTGAAGACGTAAAGCCAGAGGGAAGTTTTGCCCCAGCTTGGGTTTCTAAAGGTTTCCCCTCGCTGCTCAAGATAGCAATGTCGAAATATTGGTCATTTTTCCCTATGTTCACTACCCTGCAAGTGAACACTTCGGATGCATCTTTTTGCAGAGTCGGCGTATAGATGTATTGCGCCGAAGATTCATGATCTTTTGAATCGTCATGATTTTTTTCCGAATCTTTCGCTAACGCCATTCCGGTACTGCTGATTGTCAAAGCGATAACCACACAGATTTTTTTATAAGATAAAAACATTTTGATCTCCTAAGTATATGGTTCATTAAATAAATTATTAATTTGATACATCCTAGGGCGTATTTTTGCTAACTGTACTAACCGAAGGAGTAACAAAAACTCTCATAATGTTTAGAAGCATGTGGTGTGCCAAAATTTTAATTTACCGCTTAATGCGGAATAAAATGTCTACTGCGTAGCAAAAAAAATCATTAAAAACGTGGAATTATCAAAAAAGCGGATAAGGCTATTATTGGTGGAATCGTTATTCTGCGTAAATTGAAGCCAAACGTGACAAAAAAAGTCACTTTTGTATCAAGACAGTAAGTTCTCTGGCTTCTGGTTTTTGTAACAGATGGGATTGATATTAGCTTTGTCGCTCGGACTCTTTCTTGGCAACCTTATCCCGCAAATAAACTGGCATGGCGTGTTCAACGGGAACTGCCAAACCTTGTTTAAAACCTTCAACACCTAAGCGAGCAACTGCTCTTGCTCTGGGCAGGTTATCGACTTCATATCGAATGACGCGGTGGGATAAGTGGGTTAACAATTCCTGGTCATATATTTTCCAACCAGAGCCAATACCTACCCCTGAAACATCAGGAAATTCAATCTCACTTGCTGGTAATACCGCTTCTTTTCCCATTACTTCAGCATAACCTGAAGCATTTCGCTGATAAATACCCCAATAAATTTCGTTCATCCGCGCATCCATTGCCACAAAAGCCAGGTTTTCGGGATTATGGTCGAAAAAATCCTGCGCGACTGCCGCTAGATTGGACACAGGCACGACAGGCAGGTCTAGCGCGAACGCGATGCCTTGTATGACACCTGTCGCAATACGTACCCCAGTAAAAGAGCCGGGGCCGCAGCCAAACGCCAAACCATCGAGATCGGAAGGTTGCAGGCTTGCCCCCGTCAACAAAGAATCAATCATCGGCAAGATCAATTTGCTATGCCCGTTCGGGGTTATACAGAATTGTTCCGTGATTTCTCCGCTCATTATTAAAGCGGCTGAACAGGCTTCTGTGGCGGTTTCGACGGCTAATAATTTCATTGGACGAGTTCTATCGGGTGTTCATTTTCTTTTTCAAGATTAAAAAATGCGCGTACATCTTCGATATCACGAGTGCGTTTCATGGCTGGTACGCTATCCAAAAATTGTTGTCCATAACTGCGTTTTAATAAGCGCGGATCGCACACCATCAATACCCCGCGATCCGTTTCATCGCGAATCAGTCGGCCTATGCCTTGGCGTAAGGCAATGACAGCGGTGGGTAGTTGATGTTCAAAAAAAGGATTGCCGCCGTGTTCGGTGATGGCATACAACCGAGCTTTGAGTACCGGATCGCCTGGGGATGAAAACGGCAGTTTGTCTATGATGACGCAGGATAATGTCTCGCCCCTGACATCCACACCTTCCCAAAAACTCGCCGTGCCGAGTAAGACCGCATTGCCTATTCGCTTAAATTGCTCTAGTAATTGAGCCTTAGGTTTGCTGCCTTGAATAAGTAAAGGGAAATCAATGCGGTTTTCTAACAATTCTGCGGCCTGTTTGAGTGCTCGGTGGCTGGTAAACAGAAAAAATGCTCGGCCTCGGCTGGCCTCCAGTACCGGAATGACAAATTCGATAATCGATGGGATAAAATTGGCATCATCGGGCTTTGGCAAGCCTTTAGGATGATAAAACAGGGAATGATTGGCATAATCGAACGGGCTGCCCCATTGTTTGCCTAATGTATCGGCTAACCCCAGGTTGTTGGAAAAATGGTCGAATTTATCCGCTACACTCAAGGTCGCCGAAGTAAAAATCCACGTCGCTTTATGTTGCTGCATGAACGCTTTAAATTCTTTGGCTATGTCTAGCGGTGTGCGGCTTAAGGTAAAGGTTTTTCGGTGCGTTTCGTACCAGCGGATCCACTGGCCTGATTTATCATCAACAATATCCTGTAATTGTTGTGATACATCTTCAGCCCGTTTGTAACACAAATCCAGTTCCTTGGTCTTGACCGATGCCAGTTTCAGTTGTCCACATAAGCGTTGTAACTGTTCCTTGACGGCGTTCAAGCCGGACACTACCTTCGGGTTGTTTTTGATCTCTTTCCAATCACCGCGTTTAAGCTCAAGCCCAAACGCTAAACGTAAGTCTTTCACTTCATGTTCCAGATCTTCGCACGCTGTCCTTAGATTCGGCAGGTCGGTGGCAGCTTTGTGATATTCGATTAAGCTATCCTTAGACAAATCAATCAACTGCTTGCCGCCGATATGGATGCCGAGAAAATTGGAGGCGGTTTCTGCCAACTGGTGCGCTTCATCGACGATAACCACTTCGGCGTGTGGCAATAACTCACCAAAACCACTCTCGCGTATCGACCAATCCGCGCATAGCAAGTGGTGGTTGACTACCAATAAATCGCACTCTTGGGCTTTTTTTCGGGCTTTCATCAGAAAGCATTCGCTGTAATCCGGGCAATCCTGACCTAGACAGTTATCCACCGTGGAGGTTGCCAAATACCAAGCTGGATCGCCCTCGGTAAGTTCGGTCATTTCCGCAATATCACCGATTTTGGTGCGCTTAGACCACGATTTAATCTTTGCCAATGCGGCGGCTTCTTCCTTATTGAAACCAAAACTTGAATCAAGTGAATTTTGCAACCGGTACTTGCATAAATAATTGCTCCTGCCTTTAAGTAGAGCAGCGACAAACGGCGTTTTCAAGGCTTTGCGGATTATCGGCAAATCCTTATTGAATAACTGATCCTGCAAGTTTTTGGTGCCAGTCGAAATGACCACTTTTTTGCCTGATAAAATAGCAGGTAACAAATAAGCAAAGGTCTTGCCTGTACCCGTTCCCGCTTCTGCAATTAAATGTTGGTTTTCATCAATTGCGTTAGCAATGGCTTCAGCCATTTCAGTTTGCGCTGCCCGGGGTTGGTAGCCTTCCAAAATATCGGCCAATGCGCCATTTTTGCTAAAAAAAGACTTTAATTCGGTCACTTAAGGATTTTGCTCGGATAAAAAAGGATAGTAGCCATACAGCGTGTGCGTGGCTGAATCAGATGTACTTATTCTAACCGGATTTTAAGTTAACAGGGGGCTAGCGATTTTCAAGCCAAGTTAACGTCAACATAAAACTATCGGTAACGCAATTGGAGCTTAGGTATTGCGTCTCCGTCCCTTAAAAGAAAATACAGGGGCGAAGACCGATATGAAAGTAAGATTAGTGGGTTAAAAGTTGTTCAATTGCCTGTTTCATAGCAGGGGAGTCGGGAGTGACTTGGCTGTCGAAATATTGCACGACCTTACCGTCTGCATTCACTAGATATTTGTTGAAATTCCACGCAGGTTCTCTTGTTTGTGCAGCCAAGGCTTTAAATAACGGATGAGCAGATTCGCCAGTGACTTTGATGGGCGCAAACATATCAAAGGTAACACCATAATTAATAAAGCAAACATTGGAGATTTCTTGCTCATCTTTAGCTTCTTGATTGAAATCATTGCTGGCAAACCCAAGCACCACCAGCCCCTTATCTTTATATTGCGTGTACAGCTTTTCAAGCCCACTGAATTGTGGTGTAAAACCACAATGGCTGGCGGTGTTGACAATCAAAAGAGGTTTTCCTGCATACGCCTCGCAAATATTAAGGGTTTTTGCGGAATGTAATTTCTGGATGTTTTGGTTTAAATATTCGGGACATTGCCCCGCTTCTACAGGTGTAGATAAGCCCAACATTGAAACCAGCGAAAGTGCAAAAACTAACTGATAGATCATGACAACTCCTTATTAATTAACTTGTTTACAAATTTAGTTTATACGCCAATTCAGGAAACGCAACCCGTGCTACGAAATCCGAAAACGCAGAGATCATGCTCAAAACCAGCTTGAAGGCTTTAAGTTTGATAAAATTCCGCCTTGTGTAAAGTCGATTCGTAATAATAATGAAAAAAATCCTGGTGATATCTATTTTTCTCGTGTTTTCGTCTAGCATTCGCGCTAGTGATGACTGGGGGACGTGGATCAGCAATACCTATCAAACCGATTTTGGTGATAGTAAATACTTGGCGTTTCTGGAATTGGCACCGCGTTTTAAACATGATAGCGGCGATTTTCAGCAATTTATCATCAGGCCGTTAGTCGGCTATAAATTGACCAAGGAACTCTCATTATGGCTGGGTTATACTTGGCAAGGTGAATACACTAAAGGCCATGATGATGAATTTGATAACGCTACCAACGACATCTTAGAGCAATTGCAATGGGTGCATGACCTTACCCCAGACCTGAATTTTCAATACCGTTTTCGTGTTGAGCAACGATTTTTTGCCG
>JABFSV010000360.1 GCA_013140405.1 Methyloglobulus sp.
CCTTCTGAGGTCAGGATGGTCAATTTAGGTTTTTGGTCAGGATTGTCAATGCAATCGGACTGGGCCATATCGTATAACGGTGCATAACGTAAAGCCTCAAAAGCAGGGTTAATGAGTACGACCAGATCTCCGAAGCCTTCGTGGGAATTATCTAAATCTTTATGATGGCCTTCTCCATAATGTTTTTTGATGTAACGATCAGCAAAAATTTGTGCGGTGGCACTAAACACAGCCGCACCACCAAAACTATGGCCAACGACGACAAGTCGGCTCTTTGGCTTTGATGCGTCGGTATTTTTGTTATCCCTGATTTCTTCAAGGCGTAATAAGATTTCCGTTAGCCCTAAATGACCAACCTCTTCAGCAGTGTTTTTCCTTTCCCAAAACGTCGCAACATTTAGGCCATCTACTTCAATTGAATCGCCTCGCCAACCGACATAAACGCCAAATATTTTACGTGGGGACGCGCTTTTTTTCTCTTGGCCGCTTATGGCGGCCAATTGGTTGCGGAAATTTTGAATATTCAAGTCTTCATATTCTTCAGGTGTTGCACCTTGGGCGTTATGATGCCAACCATGAACAAAAACAACAATCAGCGCGGCTTCCTCTGATTTGAGTTTATTCAGCATCAAGTCCAATTGATCTCGTTTTTGTAATTGCCCTTGGTCATCAATTTCAACGGTTGCCAATGAATATTTGAAGCCTGCGTCATTGTAAACTTGAAATGAAGATGTCCCGCATTGGTTAGATGGGGTGACTAGACACTCCGAGATGTCGCTGCGATAAATTTCATCCTGAGCACAGCCGGACAAAACTAACCATAAAAGTACCATAAAGCTAACGTGTTTCGACATGTTCATATCCTCCCAAGGCAGTCATGTAACAATAAACTTAATAAAGTGTAACGAAATCTAGAAATAATGAAGCCAGAAAACCTCAAAAAACCAAGAAAACCTTATAAACCACTGCGGCTACATTGAAGTTTCCTCAAATAGCTTTAATCTTTATCGTCGCTACTAGCAATTACATTATTTTGGCTTCCTCAATGGCGCGGCTGCTGGATTGGCGGTAGTTCCCACACTCAAACTTCCAAGCCCCTTGTCTATTTCAAGTTGAATCAATGCTTTTGATGCTTCCCTTATTTCTTTGATATTTAAAAGATACTGCTCCCTCGTCGTGATACCCGTTGCGAAAAGGATACATTCTTTTGCTTCAAGATCCCGTGCGTATTGCAAACCTTGTGATCGCCTGACTAAGGGTATCGTTGACGCACCGGCGACTCGATCAAATCCCAACGCTCCATTTCCACCCGTATTGGGCGCCCCTCCTTGCACGGTGGCAGAAAGGTCTAATCCTATTGCTCCAGATGCGGCAATAGAGGTGTCTGGTGGCGCATCGGCGCAAATTACTCGACCATTTGGCGATGTTTGAAATTCGTAGACTAGCCTACGAGACGAATCAGTCACCATAATTGCAACAGGCTCACCCATGTTACCTATCCAATCTCTTACGAAGGGATCAGTTTCACGCTGTGTGAAAGTACTAAAACCACAGCTAGCTATGTGTAAAGATATAAAAATTAACCCGATAAACTTTGTTTGGCTTTTCATAATCTTCTCCCAAAAAATTAAACCGCATATTTCAGTCATAATGGATCATAAATACAAAAAACAAACTTAAAGCAAGCCAACAACAAGCCACAAAGGTACTGCCCTTGCTTTTCATAGTTATTGTGAAAAGTTACCTTTCATCCTGTTTTTTCTGTGGTTTTATAGTCACACAAAAACCAAAAATCAGAGGCATCCACCAAAACAGATTTTTCTTTTTTATGCTTCGAATTAACTATACTTTTTTTGTTGATTTAAACCTGTTAGCAAATTGTTATAAATTTGTTAGCAGGCCCTCCATAAAGCTAACAATAAACTGAGGAGGTATCTTATGGAACGGAACATCACTTACGTTTTCGGCCAATTTCAATTGAAAACAGATACACGACTTTTGCGGTATCAGGGAAAAAATATGGGCTTACAGCCCAAGGTATACCATTTATTGCTGTATTTTCTGGAGAATCCAGGCCGTCTTATTTCTAGAGAAGAGCTTTTCAAGGAGGTGTGGCAAGGCAGGATTGTTGAAGATACGGCCTTGCGGCTGGCAGTAAACATATTGCGTAAAGCGTTGCGCGACAACTCTAAAAGCCCTCTCTACATTTTGACTGCCTGCAAATGTGGCTATCGTTTTCTCCCCGAAGTTTCAGTTGAAGTCGCCATGCAGAAAAATACAGCAACTTTCCAAACTATCGGCTTTAATTCGCAGCCCAAAGCTGAATTTGAATTTATAGAAATTAGGCAAGACTACGATTTAGATTGGGATTGTTGCTAGACAAATCGTCTAGCTGCCGACAAACAATAAAATGACCCATAAAGAGTACGTGCGTGACCGCTGCGGCTTTACTTCGGTTGCATAATTGATAGACAGGGACTCTCTTTTTGATATGGCATTCGAATTCGCTACCCAGCAAAAAGCCAACCATTATGCCAGAATATCTAAAAATAGAGTTTAAATTCAAAGTATTAAAAATGGTTTGTATAGTAGGCTAAACCTTATCCGTCTACCTCAGTTATCACCGGCTTCATACCGTTTTTTTGCAAGCGGGACATGATGGTGTTGACGCTGCCCATTTGGCTGTACGGGCCGATTTTGACGCGATACCAGATGACGCTTTCGACCTTGGCTTTCTGGATTTTGGATTCAATGCCCATCAAAGCCAATTTTGCTTTTAATTGGTCGGCATCTTTAAAATCTTGTGATGATCCAGCTTGGATCACGTAACTGGCTTTTTTATTTTTGCCGACCTGTTCTTCGCGGGTGCGGGTTTTGATCTCATGATCCGGCACGATCATTTCTTTCTTCGGCAAAATAGTATAAAAATCAAATTGTGGTGGTTGTGGTTTCTGATCCTTAATCTCCTGCTTGGCGCTTACTTTATCGCCAGTATCAGCTTTGCCGGATTTTGTAGCAGGAGCTGTTTCCTGATTTTTGGCAAGTGGGGCAGTTTTTTGCAATCCAGGGCTTTTTAAATAAACTAAAAACACCGCAAAGCCAATAATCAATCCGGTAATCAACATCCATTTGAACAAGCCAATGCCGCTGGGCTCTTGGCTGTTGCGCCTACGGTTGTTGGCATCTCTGTTTAGTGCGCGGTGTTTGTAGTCTCTAGCCATTACATGGATTCGGGCGTGTTGATATTCAATAATTTTAGACCATTTGCCAGAACCTGTTTGACGGCACAGATTAAATTGAGTCGGGCATCACGTATTTTGGCATCCTCCACCAGAAATTGGTGGGCATTGTAATAGGTATGAAAATCGTTCGCCAATTCACGCAGATATAAAATTAATTGGTGCGGTTCGTGTGTCAATGCGGCTCGTTCCAATGCTTCTGGATAGCGTTCCAAAGTGCTTAACAGATTAAGTTCATGCTCTTCAGTCAATTGAGCCAGATTTTCCATGCCGGAAACTATGTCCCTAGGCCAGCCTTTTTCAACTAACTGCCGTAATACGCTGCAAACCCTGGCATGGGCATATTGCACGTAAAATACCGGATTCTCGTTCGTTTTTGAGGTCGCCAACTGTAAGTCGAAATCCATATGTTGTTCCGAACGGCGCATCACATAAAAAAACCGCGCCGCATCCTTGCCAACTTCATCACGCAACTGCCGCAAGGTGACAAACTCGCCGGAACGAGTGGACATTTGCACTTTTTCTTCGCCGCGATAAAGCGTGGCAAATTGCACCAGCAGCACTTTCAGCTTGTTTGCATCTGCACCCAATGCCTGGATTGCCGCTTTGACCCGTGGAATATAACCGTGATGGTCTGCGCCCCAGATGTCGATAATTTGGTCAAAACCTCGATCCAACTTGTTCATGTGGTAAGCAATGTCGGAGGCGAAATAGGTATATTGCCCGTTTTCCCGACGCACTACGCGGTCTTTTTCGTCCCCAAGCTGGCTAGAGGCAAACCAAGTTGCACCATCTTTTTGGTATAGATGCCCGGAAGTTTGTAATCTTTTCAAGGCTTTTTCAACCGAACCATCATCCATCAAGTGCTGTTCGGAAAACCATTTTTGATAATCAACCCCAAATTCCTGCAAATCTTTTTTGATGTCGTCAAGGATATTGTTCAAACCAGTCTGAAAAATATCTCTGTAACCTGTTGTTCCAAGAAGTGTTTTAGCTCTTGCTATCAATGCGTCGATATGTGCTTCTTTGTTCCCGCCTTGTGTTTCGTCCTGAGGAATATCTTCTAGCACTAAATCAACGGGGCGGCGGTACTCGTTTTTGGCGTTTCTATAAATGTCCCGTGCAATATCGCTGACATAATCGCCGCGATAGCCATTGTCTGGAAAGCGCACGGGTTCGCCGCATTCTTCCAAGTATCTCAGCCAGATACTGGTGGCAAGGATGTCCATTTGCCGTCCGGCATCGTTGACGTAATATTCCCGATGCACAGTAAAACCGACGGCTGCCAACAGATCAGCCACCGCAGAACCATAGGCCGCACCACGACCATGTCCGACATGCAAGGGGCCGGTAGGGTTGGCGGACACAAATTCAACCTGAACTTTTTTGCCAGCACCGACTTGGCTGCGGCCAAAATCCAGTCCTTGCTCGTGTATAAGTTTGATAATGTCAGACTGCGAGCTTGAATCCATAAAAAAATTGATGAACCCAGGCCCAGCAATATCGACTTTTGTTATGGCTTTATCTTCAGGCAAAGCGGCAACTAATTTTTCCGCTAACTGGCGTGGATTCATTTTTGCAGGCTTTGCCAGTACCATCGCCACATTGCTAGCAAAATCACCGTGCTGAGCATCTCGGCAGCGGTCAATGATGATGCTAACGTTAGTGTCTTCTGCGATAAC
>JABFSV010000409.1 GCA_013140405.1 Methyloglobulus sp.
TCAGTTTTGTTTACGACAGCAAGCGTTCTCCCTTCAACGATTACCGGAGTACAATTCCACAGTTCATTGTTTTTATTTGAGAAATAATCAATAAACGGCATATATATTTTCTGATATTTAGACGGACTTACCTTCTTTGCCACATAAAAGTGTACTTCATGATCTGGACGGTCACCTGTTCCGGTAACTGCTTCAAAATTCCAGGGTTTAAACCGCTGTTGCTGACTACATAACAGTTCAAACCCGAACGGTTTAAACAATGTTGGCAGTTTATCAATCGCAATAGGACCGAGTTCATAAACATCGCCAGGGACACGAAATGGAATTGAAAAATTAATCCATATTCCGCCCGGTTTTAAAACGCGGTGAATTTCGTTCGTTAAATAATAAGGATGGTTACTTTCTAAATCCATCATGTATTGCGTGACTATTGTGGAAATGGAAGAATCCCCAAATGGCAAACGCATCACATTACTTGCCAACAGTTTGATTTGTCCCATTGTTTTTTTGGGTGCTTTCAGATGTATTTCTTTCCACTCCGCTGCTTCAAGATAAACAGTAATATCCTCGTCATTCAAAAACTGTTGTGCTGTCATTAGCGTAGGAATCGCCAAATCCACACCATAGGAAACGGTAAAGTTATTAGCCAAATAATATAAAAGACCGCATGCACCAGATCCCAATACTGCTAAAGTCTCATCATCATCGCAATATGTTGATATTGCATCAGTAACAACATTTTTTACCTGATTGAATTGTGTTGTTCCGTACCAATCCTGATAAAAATAGCGCAACATATAGTGAAAGGATCGTCCGGGATCCATAGAAAAAAACCAATCAATGTCACCAAATTTGAATTTTTGATTATTCAGGTAATCCGAAATCGGTTTGCAATGTTGTTCCATAAGATACAGATTTCCTTGCATTCCTTCTAACATCCTATCAACGTCAATATCACTATGATTAACTCTATCCAATTTAGAAAGCGAAGCCTTCAAATTATTGAGTTGAGTTAATTGATCTTCCATGTATCGCCCAATTGAAAGTAAGGCCGGATTATGTCGAGCAATTAGTATAGGAATGTTATTGATAATAGGATATTGTCTGCCACAAGTATCACAAACAAAACTATTTAAATCATTGCCTTGTAAACTCCCATTACACATAACGCATTTAAAATTATTCTTCATAAACGATCAATCCTCTCTTTAAGTAAAGTAAACAACACACAAAGGGCGGGAGAAAACGATTCTTATCCCTTTCAGGTTGAGTAACTTTGTACCACAGCGACACCTACGCATTATTTTCTCAATCATTGCCCTTTTGAACTTCCGAGCCCCGTATCCACACTATCAACAAGTTCAGCCAAGGGCGTGCTGCGCGCCTTCTTTATGGCTTGGGATTAAATTAACGCTTAACTTAACGACATTGATACATCACCCTTGAATCCCTGGAGGCTCTCGTGCTTATTTTCCACAACAGCTATTTCACTAAGCGTTCCGTCCTCGATTTTCAAACACCGATCGGCCAGATGAAAATAATTGTCATCATGCGAAATCACCACCACAGTCTTGCCCTTGGCTTTCAGCGCGGGCAATATTTCCGTGTAGAAAATTTTCTTGAATACCGGATCCTGATCGGCTGCCCATTCATCGAACAGATAAAAAGGCCGATCCTCCAGATAAGCAACTAATAGCGCCAACCGCTTGCGCTGACCTTGCGACAAGTCCAGTGTTGAAAACTCCCCATTTTCGATCCGGACTTTATGATCCAGCTGCAAACGCGCCAAATAAGCGCGCGCTTCGGCATCCAGCTCTTTCCCATGAAAACCGAGCAGGCTATCGAACAGATAGAAATCGGAAAAAACGGCCGAGAATTGCTGACGGTAACCTTCCCGATTGGCGTCGGTGATACACTGCTCTCCCAATCGAATTTCCCCTTGCTCCGGCACATAAAGACCTGACAATAACAGTGCCAGCGTAGTCTTACCGCTGCCGTTGCCACCGGTAAGAAAAGCCACCTCGCCAGGATGCAAGGTCAGATCGAGGGGCCCCAAAATAAAAGGGCGATCCTCGCCTTCCCGTCTGTAACTATGAGTCACACCGGTTAACTTCAAATCAGCCGACTGAAAAAACGGCAATGAAGACTCCGGTTTTTCGGATTCAGGTTCCCTGGAATCCCAACCCAAAGCCTCGATCTTTTTTAATGCAATATTTCCTCTGGCCAGGACTGGCAGTCCCTCCATTAAAGCCGCTAAAGGAGACATCATATACAGAATGGTCAAACAATAGCCGCGCACAATTACAGGCTTCATCTCCAGCCAAACAGGCAATCTGGAAATTTCCAACCCGACAGTCTTCGCCAATCCGGCAGCAACTTCCGGGACGTTCGGCAACAAGAAAAGCACTGCACCGATCAGCAGATAAAACAAGCTGTTGCCCCAATTGCCGGCCAGAATGTAAAAACTGGTACCCTTTAGATAATGCTGTCGATAACCTTTTGCAGCAGCTTCCAGGCATTCGGTTAGAAAAGCATCGCGCCGCGGTTCATGCAGTTTCAGCTCCTTCATTCCTTGCGTCAGGCTGCGAAAGTGCTCGTACAAGGCATCGTCGGATTCGCGTACCATTCTTAACCCATGCAGCGCCCGGCTCTGGATCAGCCGAAAACTGCCCACGCCCACGACTATCACGAATAAAACAAGAACCAACAAAACGCCGGACAACCAGCCCAAATAGAGCAGACAGCCCGTAACAATTGCTGCATTTACACAGAGCATCGGCAACCACCGGAACGCCTCCGCCAAGGTAGCGACATCCTGAGTCAGACAGGCCAGGATTCGCGCTGGTCCAACGGCCTGCATACGCGGAAAAGATGTTCGTAAAATCTGTCGGCTCAGCTTCAGACGCAGATCGAAAATGACATCCTGCCCAAGGCGCATCAACAAAAAAGCCGAGGTCATCCGAGCCAGTAATAATAATGCACACAGTCCGGCAAAAATCGAACCCAGTGGGGTCAAAGTATCTTGTTTGCTATCCAAAGCCATATTAATGACAGCGATCAAGCCAGCACCGGTCAATCCCCCGAGCAAACCGGCGAACACCGACAAAACCAGAAGCCAAACCGAGTTGCGCAGCAAAAAAAGGATCATACTTTTACCCATCGTCGGGTTTTGCCAGAATTCCGGCATGGGTAAAAAATTACAGACAAGGCCATTCGCATAAATTCATCCCCTCTCTAATCCTGCTTTAACTGTATAGGTGCCGGTACAAGTTCCAGCCGATGAACGCTTGTCCCCGACTCCAGCGGTAAAGCCGTTCCCTCCACCCAAGCCTGCTGTTGATCGCCATAATGAGGCGAGAACGGATAACCGGATTGACCGCCGGGCATATGCAGAATGCCATTACCTTCAAGCCCCGGCGACACTACCAGCCGCTCACTGGCTCCGTAACCGGGCGCATACATGCGTACACATTGCACACAGCCGGGCAAAGCATCCTGCGGCATATCCAGCCAGCTCTTTAATAACGGCAACGAAGACGAAAAGGGATGGGCTATGGTTACCTGATTGACCGCCCCCCAAGCCAAACTTTCGGGGAAACCGCCTGAATTCCGCTCCAAAACATTACGCTCAGCTTGAATCAGCAAACTATGCAAAAACGAATCCCAATCCCGGTAACGGATCTTATCGGGCAGCAATATCGGCTGTTTCGCCTTCAACAACTGCTGTAAAGGCTCATCTATCATGGCCGATGTAAATCGAAACTCCGGATCGTATTCTCGACATTTCGCCATGAAAGGCGCAATTACAGCATCGAGCAACAGCTTACGAAACTCCACCAGAACAGCGAATCCCACCGAGTCTCGCTCGGCAAAACCATCCCAGTTTGTCAGGTTCCGTTTAAGCCGCGCTTGCACTTTATCGTTACTCTCATGAAGAAGAGATAATGCCAGCCGTTGATAAAAACGATAAAACTCCACCTTGGTATCCAATTGCAAAGCAAACATATCCCGTTCGGTAAGATTCTTCGCATCGCTAAGACGTTCGGTGATTCGATAAGCGCGGTGGCCCTGGTCAAAATAATGTCCGATGACATAGGGATAACCGTCACCCAACATCCTCTGATTGGCGTTGACAATGAAACCGGACGGAGGATTCACTAGACGCGGGAGTTCTTTCGGTGAAATATAGCCAGCCCAACCTCGTGAACCGTCCGCCCAGGAACGGCTCACCGAACCGTTTAGCCCGAAGCGTTTCGGAATTTTTCCGGTGTAAGTCCAGCCGATATTACCTTGCTTGTCCGCCGCCAACGCGTTCAAGGGTGGACCGCCCGCTCGGTTAAATACCGTTTGCGCCTCCATTACATCGTTGACTGCATCTAAATTAAGCAGGTGCAGATCAGTAGCATCGGGATCCAGGGTCGCCCAATGCACCGCCACCCGTTTGGAGAGCAAGGATTCGGGTAGTACGGGACCCCATTCAGTAGTTTGTACCTTGATCGTAAAATCCGCCTCACCCTTAACGCGTACCGTTTCTTCGTGTTCGCCGAAACGAACCTTACCTTTCGGAGTGCGATAGCTTTCGGGATTGTCAGGATCAAGCTCCAACGACACCAGATCCACGAAATCGCCTTCAATATTAGTAAATCCCCAGGCTACTTTACCATTTGAGCCAACGACAATCAGGGGAACGCCAGGCAAGGTGAGTCCAGTGAGCTGCAAGTACCCGTAACGAAGTTCGGCCCGATACCAAATATTCGGAACCCGTAGCGATAAATGCATATCGTTAGCCAAAATGGCCCGGCCGTCCCAAGTCTTTGACGGTCCGACCACCCAGCCATTCGATCCGTTAGGAGGCGGAGTGTCCGTCACCAGACCGGCGTAATGTTCAGGATTGCCGATATTATCCAATAAAGCGGACAGTTCCTCCGTGGGAATAGGATGTGCTGGTGTTCCCGACGATTTGCCGTTCAGTAACCGCTCAGTGTAGCGATCGACGGGGGGCATAAAAAACTTCATTACCGACTTCGGCAAAGCCGCTTCCATGATACTGGCTCTGCGTTCCGCGTCGCCGGTCCAGCCTAAGTCCTCCTCCATACCCAACACCACCAGCAAGCTGTCTTCGGCTCTCCAGGCGGAAGGACTATAACCCAACAGCCAAAACTCGGGCGGCAAAACCATTAAAGAGTCCATAGCCTGATTGACGCCTTCCGCATAAGCTTCCAACACCTGCTTTTGATCTTGCGGAAGACGTTGAACAATAGCACGCGCCACCTGCTCGAACCCCAACACCCGATGCCGACGGTCTGACTCTTTCAATGCCGGCCCCATCACTTCGGCCAAACGCCCAGCCATATGCCGTCGTAACAAATCCATCTGAAACAAGCGGTCACGTGCCGTTACAAAACCTAACGCTTGGAATGCATCTTCACGGGATTTTGCCGATATATTGGGGATGCCTTTTTTGTCGAATTTCACTGTGACCTGTGAATTAAGGCCTGACAGATAATATTCTCCTTCAATGACGGGTAAAGAAGCCCGTAATAGGCTATACAGTCCGAAGCAACCGGCACTAAACAAAATAATCACCGTAATGATGAGTCTGATCAGGAATTTACTTGTCATCGTTCCTCGCTCAACAACCTGAGATCAACCATTTGGAATCGAGTGTGAGATAACCACTACATGGCTCCTTCTGATTGATTGATAAAGCGAGATAAATACATGTGCCATAGTTCTTCATTTGGAGCCGGGCATAAAATATCCGTTCCGGCAAGAGCTTCAAGCACTTGCCGGCAGTCAAAACGTTGCACTGTAGATGCCAGATTCTCCGATGATTTTTTTTCTTGCTCTAAAATAGCCATCAGGAGAGAAAATGGATGATTCATAGAATAACCGACCTCAGCACGCAAAACATTCAACCAAGAATCAAATGGAATGGTTTCGATTGAATATCCTAAGCTCCTTGCCCAGTCGATCAGATTGCGGCTCGACAGCAAAACAGGATTAGTTAAATGAAAGATTTTACCGTAGGATTCAAGTCGGCCTGACAAATACACCAACGCACGACTAACATAATCGACGGAAACAGTATCAAGGAAGATTTCTTCCTGCGGTGCCTTGCCCAGAAGAATACAGGCATTGATCATACGGCTAAGGAAATCATCGGTATTCCAAACCCCTGTCCAACTGTCTCCGGTGATCAATGATGGCCGGTAAATACATACCGGAAGCCCACGAAAACCAGCCATTCTCACTAGACACTCCGCCACCCATTTGCTTTGAGCGTACCCACCCATAGCACAGGAAATTTCCGGCGGCATTTCATTTTCCGTAAATCCTTGCCTGCTGGAACTTGAACTGTCCCCAAAGACCGATATCGTGGAAATGTAATGCACGGGCTTAGTCTTGCCGGTACACGCGAAACGCAATATTTCTTCTGTCCCCAAAACATTTGTCGGTTTTAATGTTTTATATGGGTAAACGAAGTTTACAAGGGTGCCGTTGTGATAGATGACATCGACTTCCTCAGAAAGTTGAGTTAATCGATCTTCTTGAATACCCAAACAGGGTTTTGCCAAGTCACCTAAAACCGGAATGATCCGACTATTCGATTCAAGCGACGTAAAACCGTACTTTGTCCAATTTTTGTTTAATTTAACAAGAGCTTCCACAGTGCTAGCAGCTCGCACTAAGCAATATATTTTCGCCCGCGTCTGCTGAGTCAATTCATGCACCAAAAACGTCCCCAGAAAACCCGACGCCCCTGTCACGAATAGTGCTTGAGGATCAATGCCAGGATTTTCCGTAGCTCCTTTCGGATAGATCGAGAGATCCAATGTAGCTTCGGTTTTCCAGTCGATGTCATCCTTATTCGCTAGTGGCCGATCAGTCATCAGATGCTGTTTCAAGAGCACCAATTGCTCATCAGTGAGTTTAGCGATGCGTTCGGATAGGTTTTTCATGGATAAGTCATCCCTGAAATTTCCATGTAAAATGCATCTACTTCGTATACGATCAGATCAAGAAGTTCCAGATTATACTTGTATTGCAAATTGCAATTTAGGAGTGTTAGATAAGTCGTTCTATAGTAGGTCAATGGCAATGAAATCAGATGCGACCACGCCTTCCTCAAATTAACCACTTGTTTAACGTAAGCTTGATCGGTCACTTGGAATATCATCAAGTTGCTCATCGGTTTGTTTCCTCACCACTCAATTTCCCAAGCTTATCCAATAATTGCAACGCCTGTTCTTTCGGCAATCGTGCTAGATCTTTGTACACAGCATCCACCTCGTCCGCCTCCCGCTGCGTAAACTTTCGCAGGGTAATTAAATGCGACATATCCGATACTGTGGGCGCGTAGAACAAGTCAGATACAGACAAGTCAATTCCATGGAATTCCTGCATCCGCTTAATGATCTGCACTGCAGACAACGAGTGACCTCCCAGGTCAAAGAAATTGTCATAAACCCCAATTTGCTCAATACCCAACAGGTCAGCCCAAAGCTCGGCGATCTGTGCTTCGAGAGAATTACTCGGTGCAACATAGCGGTAATCAAGCTGTGCGGCGATATTAGGCACCGGCAAAGCTCTGGGGTTTATTTTTCCATTGGAATTTAGTGGAAGTTTATCCAAACTCATGAAGGCGGCAGGGATCATGTAGCTAGGGAGAGCTTCTTTCAAAAAATCGCGTAGATCATTAAAGAGTCTCTTGTTTTCCCATTCCCCTTCCTGTTCTCTCACTAACCAAGACGGAACTATATAGGCGACCAGCTTAACGTCGGTTTGATCTTCATGGGCGATTACAACGGCATCCTTAACTTGGGGGTGCCGAAGCAATCGAGTTTCAATTTCCCCCAATTCAATGCGGAAACCACGAATCTTTACCTGATGATCAACCCGTCCTAGAAACTCGATACTACCATCTTGAAGAAAGCGGGCTTTGTCGCCTGATCGATAGATACGCGCACCCATTTCGGAAGAGAACGGATTTGGTAAAAATCGTTCAGCAGTCAAATCGAACTGGTAGTGATAACCCCTCGCTACCCCCGCACCGCCCACGTAAATTTCTCCCGGCACACTCACCGGAACTTGATTTAGACAATCGTCCAAAATGTATATCTGAATATTAGCTATGGGGCGTCCTATGGGAACACGCACGTCAGCTGTGATATCGACAGCTTGAATTTCACAAACACTGCTCCAAACCGTTGCTTCCGTAGGTCCGTATTCATTGTAGAGCCGTGTTGTTGGAAGGTAGCTACAATGTTTGGCGGCTAAACTCGGCGAACATATCTCGCCAGCTACAATCGCCGTGCGTAAGCTAGTTAATTGCCCCTGGTTTCCATAATCCAGTATGAGACTGTAAAAAGAAGGCGAGCAAAGTAAATGACTAAGTTCTTCCTGAACGACTATATTCACCAGCGCCTTAGGGTCTTGATGATCTCCTTCGGGTGGAATAAACAATCGTCCGCCCCTGCCCAAGGTCCAAAAAATACCCGCTATTGAGCTATCGAAAGCAAATGGGGACAATAATAAGAAACCGTAAGGTGATTCTGGATAATAACTGAAACGGGCAAAGGTTGAAGCCACTGCATTCTTATGGCTTATGATCACCCCTTTTGGCTTACCCGTTGAACCGGATGTGTAAATAATATAGGCAGCATTTGAAGGGTGAACGCGTACAGGCAGATCACCCTCTCTCGGCTCGGCATTCGCTAGCCAATCGTGGTCAAGACACAGGATTTCTGGGACGTCTGTCGCCAATCTCGTTAACAATCGATCCTGTGTCAATAATAATGAAGCATTACAATCGGCTAACAATTCGGCAATCCGTTCTGCGGGATGAGAAGGATCCATTGGCACATATACGCCACCGGCTTTGAGGATCCCGAATATACCGATTATCGCTTCGACTGAGCGATCTACACACAAAGCAACTCGCATTTCAGGCCTCACACCTCGTTTTCGTAAGTACATGGCCAAACAATTTGCTCGCTCGTTCAACTCGCCATAGGATAGTTTTATCTCGCCACAAACCACAGCAGTGCGTTCCGGTTGTTTTACCACTTGGGCTTCGAATAGCCCGTGCAAACATTGGTCTTCCGGAAAAAACTTAGCCGTCGCATTCCATTCGGTTAATCTACGAATTTCAGATACCGTCAACAAAGGCAATTCACCCAATCGGAATTCTGGGTGCTCAACTATTGCTTTCAATAGCATTTCGAAGTGCTCAGCCATCCTGACGATTGAGGCTCGTTCGAATAATTCTGTGCTGTACTCAAAATCCGCTTCGAGTCCTTTATTTTCAGTAACGTGGAGGACTAGATCAAATTTAGAAATCTCGTAATCCAAATCCATTTTTTCAAGCGTGAGTGCGGGCAATTTCAAAGCACTTATTGGAACATTATGCAACACGAACATTACCTGAAACAGTGGATTAATCCCCGAATTGCGTTGGGGTTGCAGTTCCTCCACCAGCTTATCAAAAGGTATATCCTGATTCTCCTGGGCTTCCAGCGTTGATTTCTTTATCCGCTCGATAAGTTCTATAAAGCAGGGGTTATCGTCAAATTTGGTTCTGATAACTAGGGTATTAACAAAAAAACCAATCAAGTTTTCCAACTCGGTCTTAGTTCGCCCTGCTACGGGAACGCCCACACAAATATCTTTTTCACCACTATAGCGAAGGAGAAGAATATTGAAGACCGCGAGTAAAACGGTAAATAGTGTTACGTCATGTAAGCGACTCAAACGATTCAACCTTTCAGTCAGTTCCGATGTGATAGCAAAGGAATAAGTCGCACCCAGAAAGCTCCGTATAGGGGGGCGGGAATGATCTATCGGTAAATCGAGCAATCTTGGAGAATTTGCAAGTTGCTTTTTCCAATAAGTCAATTGCTGATCCAGTCGCCCCTCTTGCAACCCATTGTGTTGCCAATACGAAAAGTCGGCATATTGAATCGGTAACTCAGGTAAAGAGGGCGGTATTCCGTTGCGGAAAGTGGTATATAATGCAGTAAATTCGCGAAATAGAATTGCCGCAGACCAGCCGTCGGAAATAATATGATGAATAGTAATAAGAAATACATATTCTTCTTCTCCACGCGATTGCCCCAAATGAAGCAAACTTGTACGAAATAGAGGGTACTCGCTAAGGTTAAATGGTTTTAGACCTTCCGCTTTGATTCTATTTTGAATTTCCGAATCCACCAGTCCATCTGGAAATTCGCTGATATCTTCGATAGGAATTGATATCGTGATTTCCGGAACAATCAGTTGCTGCGGTTGTTCAGCTACCGTCACGAATCTGGTTCTTAATATCTCATGTCGGCGAATGATTTCATTAACGGCCTTCTCCATAGCTGAAAGATCAATCTTTCCAGATATTTTTAAGGCTGTTGGAATGTTATAGGCAGCACTATTGGGCTCCAATTGGCAAAGTAACCATAAGCGTTTCTGAGCAAAAGAAAGAGGCGCGATTGCAGCGTTTTTTTTTGGAATTCCTGCGCTGAAATGCGGGCCTTTTATCCTTGCCTTAAGGTATTTTTCCAGGACAGCCTGTTTGGCTGGAGAAAGGTTTGATTTATGTGAAACCAAAGTATTAGACATAATAATTTTTTCCAAAAATATAGTTAATCCATTAGTGTTTAAAAGCTTTTTTTGCTCTTTGCTTCTGCAGCCAGCGGGTCACGCCGGTAATAAACAACACAACACAGACAATACCGGATAACAACACCAGAATTCTGCCGGCCATCCCCAATGCCTGGCCGGAATGCAACGGCCACATCCACTGCATGAACACATTGCCGCCTGTTCCTGAGAGGGGATCGAAGGTATGCAAGACTTCACCGTAGCGATCCACCAATACCTTCCAACGACCATGAAAACCGCCACCCAATGGCCCAATTATGTTAAACACATAAACGCCCGTATCGGAATTCGGTACAGAAAACAAATATAAATAACCATTAGGATAAAGTTTTTCAACGCCTTGCCAGGCCTGATCAACAGTAACGACTGATTGGTCGTACCTCGGTTGTGTTTTATAATCACTTACTACATTAACCGGTGAAAATCGTTCGACCAGCCAGTTGAATTGTTCGGACAAATTCATCGATATCCCTGACAAAAATACGGCCAACAGCACCAACGCCGAATAGAAACCAACTGTTTTATGCAGATCATAATTAAAGCGTTCTGTGCTTGCCCGACGTTTAATAGTCAGTGCCTGCCACCATTTTCCGGTCAACGGCCACCAGAGAATAAGCCCGGTCAGTATGGAAATGAAGAAAATCACCCCCAAAATGCCGTCAATCAACATACCGGTTTCGCCCGCCAGCAACGCATAATGCAGCTTGAAGATGACACCGATGAGGCAATAATCCAATAGGTTGCTGGCGTGGTAAAACACACGTGTTCCTATGACATCGGCGGTATAGGGATTGACGAAAACATTCATGCTATGACGCTTATCGGCATCACCTGTCGGCAGGTCATAGAAAAAGTAATAGGCTTGGTCGGGTTGATGCGGTGGGTAGGCATACGAAAATTCGGCAGTGGCTGGCAACGCTGTATTTGCAGCCGCGACTATCTCCGCCATCGAACGGAAAATCGCCGCTCCCTGCGGTACATCGACAATCATCAAGCCTGGGTTAAGCCAACGATCAATTTCCAGCCAAAAAGTCAAAATACTGCCGGTCATTCCAATGACCAGCAATATCAAGCCTACAGACAACCCCAGATACAAATGCACTTTCAGCCATAGCTTGCGACGGGCTTTGAGACGGGATAAACGTCTTTGTCCAGCATCCGGTTGTGTTACCGCTACCCTAGTTGATAAAACATCGATTTGTTGATTCATGTTTTCTCCGGATTACCCAAGCCAATATTTGCGCAACACCGGTTGCATCACCGAATTGTCTGTCAGGATGGGTACAAAAAGCATGTACCCACCCTAGCTTGCTCAAAATTCAAGCTTTAATGATCCCAATACACTCAAAGGTTCCGCAGCCTGAATTCTGAGCCGTGACCCGATAGTCGATGCGTAATACTCTTTGTCCAGGATGTTATTAACATTTACCTGGGCAGTCAGATGGCTTTTGCCGATGTCCCACTTATACGCAGCCATCGCATCCCAACGGGCATAACCGGGTAGTTGGAAGTTATTTGCAGCATTACCCTCTCGTTGTCCCGCCATGAAAACGCCGGTGCCGACAGAGAATTGCCGGGTAATATCATACTTCGCCCAAAAGCTGGCTTGGTGTTCCGGTACATTAAACGCACGGTTACCTTCTACGCCAACATTGGCTTTGGTGAAGCGCGCATCGGTAAAGGCATACGTGGCAATAAGGCTCAGTTGATCCGTCACCTGTCCGGAGGCATCAAACTCAATACCCTGACTGCGTTGTGTGCCGATAGGTACATTCAAGCCGGTGTTTGCGTCAGTAGCCAGTATGTTGTCCTTGGTCAAATGGTAGTAAGCCAAACTTGCGGTCAGGCTTTCCCACGCGAGTTTAATGCCCGCTTCATACTGTTCGGCGGTTTGCGGCGCAAAAGGTTGCCCAGTGGCGGAAAGACCATTGGCAGACCCTAATGACTCGGTGTAATTGCCATAAAGTGACATCCATTTCCAAGGTTGATAAAGGATACCGACGCGTGGGCTGAAGCGTTCGTTATGTACCTCTTTGAGTTCGACAGCGGCTAGTGAAGTGCCTGATGAACCCGAAGCAGTGGAAGCCCAATCATAGCGGCCTCCGCCCAGAATATGCAGTTTTTCCCAGAGGGTGATTTGATCCTGAAAATAGATTCCGCCCCATTGCTCTTCATTACGGCTATTAAAATCCGGCGCTGTTTTCCCTAGATTTCTGAACTTGTCGAAGTCCACACAACCATAAGTTGGATTTTGAATGTCGATAGGACAGCCAACCGGGCTGAATTTATTGGCGAATATTGAAAAATCCGAGTCGAAAGAATAATAATCACCGCCAACAAGAACATTGTGTTTCGCACCCAAGGTCTCGAAATGACCAGTCAAGTCCAGATAGGTACCTTGTGAATAGCGATTACCGGGGCCAAACCAGACACCGCGCTGCAGGATACGGTTAGGATTGCCTTGCGCATCGGGAGAAAGTCCGCTGCCACGATTCGCCACATCTTGCCAGACGTATTGGGTAGAATTGGCGTTAACCCCGCCTTTGAGCAGCCAATCATCGTTGAATGCGTGCGACCCGGTAAATTCGACCAGCCAAACATCGGCCAGTTGATTTGTTCCCGGCTCACCCAAATTACGGCTAATGGGTATGGGCGCAGGGCGGTTACCGACAGCGGGAAGACCGTAGTCGTCCGAAGAGTTCTCGTGTTTATATTCCATATTGACATTGAACTGGGTGGATTCGGTGGCTTTCCAGGTCAGGCTGGGGGCGATGAAGATACGCTCGGAATTAATGAAATCACGAAAAGAATTGTTGTTCTGGTAAGCCAGGTTAAAACGGTATAGCAATGCGTCGTTGCCCGGAACAGGCCCTGTCGCATCAAGCGTGGTGCGATACAGATCATAGGAGCCGAACTGCTGTTGTAAAGCGTAATAAGGTATATCCAGCGGTTTTTTGGTGACCAGATTCAACAGGCCGCCGGGCTCTATCCGCCCGTACAGCATAGCGGCAGCGCCCTTCAGCACCTCCAGACGCTCCAGGTTCACCGTTTCGCTCTGGCTGGAATTGATCCTGAAACCGTTACGGTAAGTGTTGTTGCCGAGATCAAAACCGCGCACGATAAAGGCGTTGTTATAATTACCATCACTCGCCCCAGGCTGAACGCCGCTGACGTTCTTGGTGACATCTCTCAGTTGGATTGCCTGCTGATCATTCATCACTGCCCTAGGCACCACCTGAATCGACACCGGCGTCTCCATAATCGGTGTGTCAGTTTTAGTAGCAATAGAGCTGTTAGTGACGGTGTAGCTTTTGTTATAGGGGTCATTCGGGTCTTGAACCGCTTCTCCTGTCACCGTCACAGCCCCCAGCTCGGTATCGGGCGTTTTGGAAACCGATGCAGCCTCTTTGGTATTCTTTGCAGGTAGTTTTTTATCCTTTAATTCCTCAGCGGCCATGCAGGGTTCCAACATTAGCAAAGCTAATGTCAATGAAGCCCGCACGCAAAAGGTTACGGTTGTTTTTTTTCTTGTCATTTCCACTCCGTGTAAAGTTGTTTTTGGTTTTTGTGATTGCATCGTTCCCACGGTCTCCGTAGGAACGATGCTTTAGACGCTTCTCGTCCCTTGTCGCTCAATCTCTCTGCTGCTTGAGGTCCATCGAAACGCCCTCTTCATCATCGATCAATAAGGCCTCCGCTTCTTCTTCGGACAGGCTGTTCAAATGTTCAATCAGAAACTCTTCGACCAGCAACGCCAATGCCTCGATAGTAGTGGCTTCGAAAAGTCGACGCAGCGGCACCTCGACGCCAAAGGCTCTGCGTATCCGCGACAGCACTTGCACTGCCAGCAGCGAGTGCCCGCCCAGGTCGAAAAAGTTGTCTTCAACACTGACCTGTGCCACATCTAAAACCTCTTTCCAGATGGCGCTGAGAATTTCTTCGGTGGGATTTCGAGGTGCTACATATTGATTTTTTTGAAGATGAGACAAGTCCGGATCGGGTAGTTTTTTTCGATCAATTTTGCCGTTTGCAGTCAGTGGCATCTGGTCCATAATAGTGAACACAGAAGGCACCATGTATAAGGGAAGCCGGGCACTTAAGAAATCTGTTAATTCTCCTGCGGATAGCAATGACGAATCACAATCAGCCTCTGAAGAAGTTATGGGTTCATCTGGATTGGATTGATTGGAGATCGACCTTGATGATCGAGTCGCATAGACGTTAAACAACAAAGTTCCTCGAAGAAGCGATTCTTGCTCTATGACATAGGTAAATCCATTCTCTTCCAGAAGGCCGGTAATCGAATCTAATCGACCGTCACTATCTTCCACTTCAATAACTATCTGCTTTATCTTATCCCAATCTTTTATTTCTATCCCTAGCAGCACATCCAATTCACTTCTTTCAACATCGATTTTTAGCAGATCAATCTGATCGATATTATTCTCACGAATAACATCGGAAATAGTGAGCAATTGACAATGGTATATCTGTTCTTGCAGTTGCTCATGCAATAACTCTTCTAAAAATGGATTATCTCGTATCTGATCGAAGCCATCTGCACCTTCTTCATTTTGAATAAACGTCTTTACTACTTGCGCTTCCACCCGATGATCCGCATAGCGTCCTGACAAAAGTGATGACTTAGGGTAAAAGGTGAACGGAACTGTGGTATTTTTGTCAGATAAACCACACTGGAATACCAGCGCACGCTCGGCATAAAGGTTTTTGTTGGTTTCGAGGATATGAAATAACGGAGGAATTGGCTCAAATGCAAAAATTTTTGCGTTGGGCCAATGCCGTTGCACAAAAAGCGAGAAAAATCCAATATTTGCGCCAACGTCGAAGACACAATCATTATCGTTCAAGCTAATTCCATGGCGTAGATATATCTGGTGCTCGAATATGTCTTGATAGAGATAATCGGCCTCTTTTTTCAGATAAGGCACGATAGCCATACCATTAGGCAACTCATACCGCTGATATCCATTTACTATGGGAGAATACCTAAACTTGGGTACAACGTAGGCGATTAAGCGTGTATCCATCGCGTTGTATTTTCGGACTATTACCGTACCTTCCTTGACCTTCGGATGTCTTAAAATGGTCTCCTCAATTTCTCCAGGTTCGATGCGTATACCTCGAATTTTGACCTGATGGTCAATCCGACCCAGAAATTCGATAGTACCGTCCTCGCGATATCGGCCGAGGTCGCCAGTGCGATATAAACGCTGGCCTGTTTCGTCGAAAGGATCCGGAATGAATTTTTCGGCCGTCAAATCCGGACGATTGAGATAGCCGCGCCCGACTTGAATACCGGCCACACAGATTTCGCCTGGTACGCCGATGGGTACAGGTTCCAGCCAACGATCCAGGAGATACAATCGAGTGTTATGGACCGGTCGACCGATCGGTACGATGGTTTCAGTCTCATTAGGTCTAGCCGGAACTTCGTAATAGGAGACATCGTCCGAACATTCAGCCGGGCCATAGGCATTGAGCACTTTGACATGAGGAAACCGACCCATCCAGCGTCGACATAATTCCGGTGGGAATGCTTCGCCACAGGCAATCAACCAACGTAATTTTGGCAATTCAATTGCTTCGTCCACTATTTCTAACAACATCTGAATCATAGACGGAACCGCTTCCAGAATGGTGACGCCACATTCTGCCAGTTGTGATAGCAGCTGGTTGGGTTCCTTGACGATTTCGTCTGGAAATATTTCGATCCGTGCGCCGCACACCAACGCAGTTAGATGTTGCCAGACGGAAATATCGAAACATTGACCGGCCGTTTGCGCGATGACATCCCGGCCCGTTAATCCCAAAGTCGGGACTTTGGTAATAAGGTTGTTAAACATGCCCTTATATTCGACCATGGCGCCTTTCGGCATACCGGTAGAACCGGATGTGAAGATGACGAAAGCCAGATTATCTGGAGTATGGTATCCGGGTGGATTATCCACTTGGTCTTTGCAGGATTCCAATTCCTCCAAGATGAGAACGTCAGGTTGAAATACCACCTGAAGACTTAATGAAGCGCTGGCGTTTGTTCCGTGGGCAACTACGCCATGCGTAACCCCACCTCTTGTACCCAGGCCATCTCCAACCATACCAGCCAAAGCCAGTGCATGTTCAAAATAGGAAGTACCAGTCAATAACAATTCAACTCCACTCTCCTTCAACACCTGTGCAATTCTTACGTCGGGATGACTGGGATCGAGCGGAAGATAGGCGCTACCGGCTTTAAATACGCTCAGCATCATCACCAGATAATCAATGCCGCGATCATTAAAGATAGCAATCAGCGTTTCGGGGCCTATGCCTTCCGACAATAGCGCATGGGTAACACGGTTGACGCGGCTATTGAGTTCGAAGTAAGTAAGAGCTTGTCCCTGAAAAGCGACGGCGATAGCATCGGGAGTCAGCACCGCTTGTGCTTCGAAAAGAGCCACCATATCGCACGGCGCCGAATACGAATGTTTCGTTTGGTTCCAGTCCATCAGAATTTGCCGACGTTCAGCGTCTGCAAGCATCGCCAATTCACCGAGCCGTTTATCGGAGTGATAAATCATGTCTAGCAGGAGATGTTGCCAGTGTTTGAACATTCGCTCAATTTGTACACTATCAAAACGTTCGTATTGATAAGATATTTGCAAATAAAGCTTCGGACCCGGGATTACGACACCATTGATCGGATAATTCGTATGGGTTCGATGCCGCGAATTAACGAACCACCAAGTGCCATCTTCACAATGCAACGCGGGATCCACCGGCGCGTTCTCGAAAGCCAACACATGCTGGAAAAGATCAAGCCCTCCAGATAGCTCACTCCATTCTTGAATTTGAGTTAAAGAGGGGTACTCGAATTCTCGGATTTCAAGAGTTTGCTGCTGAATGTTGTGCAGAAATTCCTGCAATGATTGTTCTGGATTAATTCGAACTCTAAGCGGTAAGCTATTGATAAACAACCCTAACATTGATTCAATCCCCGGTAATCCGGCAGGGCGTCCTGCTACTGTGATGCCGAATAGAACTTCTGCGCATCCGCTGTAGTGACTGAGAAGTAATGCCCAAGTAGCTTGAACTATCGTGTTAAGCGTCAGATAGCTGCGTCTTGCTAAGAAATGCAGGGCCTCTGTATCTTCTACAGAAAGAAACACACGTAAGTCCTTCACTTCGCGAATCATTTTTTGATCATCCGCAACCAGACGATCTATCACAAGAGGCGTGGGTTCTGAGAAGTCTTGCAAATAGCCGCGCCAAAACTGCTCCGCTGCCGCCACGTCCTGTTGTAGTAGCCATTCAATGTAATCACTAAAAGCTGGTCCCACATTTTTTACAGTAAACTCATGTTGAATCAAGCTCGTGTAATGATCCCTAAGTTCCGTAAGTATTAAGGAGGTACACCAGGCGTCTAATAAAATATGATGATGACTCCTTATCAACAGGTATCGCCTATCGCCGAGTCGGAACAGTCTGATTCGCAAGGGTGCTGCCGAACCAAGATCAAATCCTTCCCGTCGTTCTGTAGCCAGCAACTCCTCCAAGCGAGCTTCTTGTTCGGAATCCGACAAGCCCTGCCAATCATAATAGTCGAATGGCAAAGTCATTCGGCGCTTAACGACCTGATGCGGCTGCGTTTGGGTGTCCCAGAAAAAAATAGTTCGCAGAATAGGATGACGATCTACAATCATCTGCCACGCTTCACGGAAAACATCGATATCAACCGAACCCTCGATCCAGTAGCGATGCTGCATCAGATAAACCCCTGAATGAGGTTGCAACAGCGTATGGAAGAGAAGCCCTGCTTGCATGGGGGTTGCAGGATAGATATCCTCGACATCAGGTACGGCTTGACGGATTTGCTCAATCTCTTCCAAAGTTAGGGATGCTAATGGAAATTCAGCCACTGCGATTTCACTTTGCTCTGTAATTGCCCCGCCTTCTATAAGTTCGCCCGGAATCTTCGCCATCTTTTCCATGAACGGAGCCAGTTCCGCAACCGTTTGATGCTGAAAGATCTGCCTCGGCGATAAATTCAGCCCTGCCCGGCGGGCGCGACTGGCCATCTGAATACTCAGAATGGAATCGCCGCCTAAGCTAAAAAAGTTATCGTGGATGCCAATCCGCTCAACGCGTAGCACCTCGGCCCAGATTGTAACCAGCGCGGTTTCCGCGTCATTCCTTGGCGCAACGTATTGATGCGCCACACAACTGCCGGGATCGGGCTTGGGTAAGGCCTTGCGATCCAGTTTTCCGTTCGCTGTCAGCGGCAATTTTTTAAGAAAAACGAAGGCTGACGGCACCATATAGTCCGGTAAAGCATTCCTGACATAAATACGCAGCGCTTCCTGATCGGGCTCGACGCCAACCGGGACAATATAGGCTGCCAGCCGCTTGATGCCGGGGCTGTCTTCCCAAGCGCTGACGGTGGCGCCACTCACATCAGGATGCGCACATAAGTACGCTTCAATTTCGCCGGGTTCGATGCGGAATCCGCGTATTTTCAGCTGATGATCGGCGCGGCCGAGAAATTCGACAAGGCCATCGCTTCTATAGCGGGCCAAATCGCCCGTGCGGTACAACCTCTTGCCTAACATGGCTTGCGGCTTTAGTGTTGCGGCTGCCGGCTTGGCTCCTTTCCCAGTTTCCAGGACTGCAAACGGGTCAGGAATAAAACGTTCGGCGGTTAAATCCGGCCGGTTCAAATAGCCTTGCGCTACGCCTATGCCGCCGATATACAGTTCTCCGGGAACACCGACAGGCACAGGCTCCAGATTTTCATCGAGAATATAGGTTTGGCTGTTGGCAATGGGGCGGCCGATTGGCGCCGATACATCCGAAGCATTTCCATGCGTTTTCATAGCCACCGGATAGATCAGCGCACCGATGGTAGCTTCTGTGGGGCCGTAGTGATTGAATACCCTACATTCGGGACGTATAGACGCAACGCGCGCAATCAAGGCATTTTGAAGAACATCGCCGCCAAAGATCAGCGTTCGTCGTGGTGCAATATTTTTACCTTCGGCGGAATCGAGCAAGGCGGCAAAATGGGACGGCACAATCTTCATCACGTCTATTGGATTGCGCTCAATGTAACTAGCCACTAAGCGTCCGTCCGTGGTTGTGTCGTGATCGAGGATATGCAGACAACCGCCTGAAACCAACGAAGCAAACAGAACGGTATTGCCGAGATCCGCCGCAGGCGTAGACATCAAGGCATACTGAAGACCGGCTTCGGCCTGGATTTGTCCGGCGATGGCTTGTGTGTAATTGACCAGGCTACGATGGGATACGGCGACCCCTTTAGATTGCCCGGTCGACCCCGACGTGTAAATGACATAAGCGCAATGATCCGGCATGGCCCTGGGGCGTTTATCCACTATCGGCGCTATTGCCGGCTCCTGCGCCTCATCCATGTTGAGCCGGGTGCTTACAGGCAACTTGGCAGTTTTGTATAAACCGCATTGGGTCAATAAAACATCAACCCCGGCATCGCCAAGCATATGGGCGACCCGTTCTGCGGGAAAATCGGCATCGATAGGAACGTATGCTGCCCCGGTTTTCAATACGGCCAAAATGCCGATGATAAAATTCACGGAACGCTCGACGCATATACCTATTCTGGCACCCGGACTTACTCCATGAGTAATCAGATGATGCGCCCACACTCGGGCAGCTACGTTCAATTCCCCATAAGTAAGACGCTCTCCATTGCAGACGACGGCCTCGACATTCGGCGTTCTTGCCGCTTGAGCCTCGAAAAGCTGGTACATGCAAGAATCTTCGGA
>JABFSV010000198.1 GCA_013140405.1 Methyloglobulus sp.
AGCTGTGATTATTTTTCGGTCTTCTTTCCAGTAGTAGTACTCCTTAAAAATTACCAATGATTGATGACTTGGCCTTGGATGTGCTACTTCGACCAACAAGTCAGTCAAAGGGACGCGCCGCCCAGTGGCGGTTTTAGAGCTTTGTTTTTATCAATGTTTGGTTGACTTCGTTTGGTTTTATTTAGCGGCACGCCCCTTACCGTAACATTAGCCGCTAAATCTAGTCTCGATGATGGGAGAGAAATGAAGCACTTCGATAGTATCGAGTTCGGCAATCCGAGCGCTGGAGATGTTCGCACGTTTCTTGATGGCAGCACGCGCTCTTATACCGATCTTCACACCGCAGTGATTGGAATAGGAACGTATCTTCCCGGCTGGAAATGGTCTTTGCACGCCAAGCCACTGACCGGAAAAACTTCTGAGAGGCACATTGGCTACATTGTTTCAGGATCAATGATGGTCGAAGATCCATCAGGGAATCAGGCCATGATTAGTCCAGGGGGTGCCTTTGAAATCGGGCTCGAAAGTGATGCGTGGGTGTTTGGCAATGAGCCTTGCGTTGCTCTCGACTTTGCATCTAGCGCGGGTGGCCAATGGGTAGGCAGTTATAATGACGGGCGATGTCATTTCAAAATCGTCGGTATAGTGCGACAAAATGCGACCAAGGTCATTACTGTTCCAGGAATCAATCCAGTCAGCCGCAAAATGCTCAGCGAAGTTATTTTCAAGCATGATCATTTCTCTTTAAATAAAAAGTACAAATTACCTGATTTGCGGTTTTGAATAAGCGTTTCAAATTTAGAACCACAAATAGTCAATTAAAGCAAAACACGATAACTGTATCCGTGGCGCTCAAAGTCTAACGATTCGTAAAAAGCATGAGCTCTTTCACGCTTGAGGTTAGATGAAAGTACAGCTTTATAGCAACCTTTCTCCCTACATAACTCTAGCGCATGTTGCATCATCTTTTTTCCGATTCCATGACCCTGCCATCGCGGATCAACAGCTACATCTTCAATGATCGCGGAAGGTGCGCCCAGATGACCTAAGTTATCCATGACAAGTAGGGCGAAGGTTCCGACAAGCTGCTCTTCACAAAGGGCGACGTAGATTTTGTAATTGGGATAATGCGCCATACGTTCAAAAAGACGCTCGGCCTCGGAGAGTGAAAGTATCTTTCCATCATCGAAGTCAGGTTGCGCATACAGGCCAAGAACTTCCTCAAGGTCTTCCTTAGATGCTTCACGACAAAAAATTAATCCGCTCATGTCCTGTGTTTTGATATGCCCAATGCACGCGTCAATAAACCAGTTGGCTATGTGATTTTCTCAGCTTCAACTTCGATTTGTACCATAGCCACATGCGCTTTACCCTCTGCGTCTAGCGGTACTTTGCCTAGATAGTTTGAAGAAACCTCTTCGATAAAAGCTTCTCGTTTTTCTGTTGGAATTCGCAAGGTGTAGGGTAACCATGTGGTTCGAATCCATCCTTCCAGGCCTGATTTGCCATCATGCGTCATATCTTTAGGTATAAGTTCGACACGTTTTTCAGAAAATCCGGCAGCTCTCAATAACACTTGATAGTCTTCGACACCCAGAAAAGTAAACGGAAATTCAAATTCGTTAAAGTATTGCTCCCATTTATTGGATGCTTTAAGGTCGTTCATAACCGAAAGGATACCGGCTGCATCGCTTTTCCCGCCCATACGAAGAAGAATTTTCCCGCCAACTCTGAGACTTTTGTAAAGCCCTTCAACAACCGGTTTATGATCCTTAACCCAATGCAGCACTGCATTTGAGAAAACCACATCAAAACAACCCTCAAAGTTTAAGTCGCTGGCATCCATAATGTGAAATGAAAGGTTTGGATGCTTGTTTTGTGGATATTTTTCCTTTGCCAACTCTATCATTTGCATCGAGTTATCAATACCGACAACCGATCCGTCACCGACTAATTGCGCGATTTCGGCTGTTACTTTGCCATCGCCACAACCTAAATCAAGAATATCTTCCACACCTTTTAAGTTTAGATTTGCAATCAGCTCTCTTGCCCATTTTTGTTGGGCTTGGGAGTTTCGTTCATAATCTTGGGCATTCCAATTGTAGTTGGTCATAATTTCCTTTTCACATTCACATAACGAATAAGGTTAGATTTTATGGTCAAAAACCAACTCGTAATGCTCTACGGTAGGAAATGGACTGTAAAAATGATGAAGCAACTTTTTCCATTCCTGATACTGAGGTGATGCGCGAAAGCCAATAGTATGATCTTCAAGGGTTTGCCAATTAACGAGCAGAATATAACGGCTTTGGTTTTCCACGCAACGTTGGAGTTGATGCGAGATATAACCCGTCATGCTGGAAATAATTGTCGAAGCATCCCGGAATGCAGCCTCGAATTCCATTTCCTTACCTGGGATAATATCAAGCACAGCAACCTCTAACATACCATTCTCAAAAAATTCAATATAGAGTAGAAATGTTGTATTTAACGTTCCAGCGTAGATGAATTATTGAATTAATGCATCCAGGATAAGCCGTCAGGAATTATTACTCTGGATGGTAATTGGTTTCTGGCCAAATTTCATTGATTTCATCGGCTTGGTGCTGGGCGGCAAATCTTTCCCACACAACACCATTAACATCGGCCTCTTTCGAGAACTCTGTTGCAGAGGTGTCTTCCCAACCTAAATGCCGAAGCGAGCCTGGGGTACATAAAGCATCTTGACGGATAGATACATTGAGGGTCTCTGTGCGCCACAGCGCATACTCACCGATTACATAGGCGCATGGCTCCATACCAAACCGAAGGCTGTAATCTTTAATGGTTTCCTCAATTTTATTGGTAGAAATTGCCAAATGGAGTTTTTTCAAGAAATCACCTTTTAAGTTCAAATGTAATGCTAAACATGCGCAACATGGACAGCATAGATATAAAATCTAAGCACTCTTCTCTGGTTGAGAGAAATTTTAGCCATTTATTTTTGCTGGGAATTAAATAGCTCTCATCATAATAAAACCCTAACGAAAAAGCCAATGAGCAAAACAAAGAAACCGCCTATTTCTGCAACTGCCAAAGATCCCATGATCATTTTATCGGCAGCGGGATTTTCAGAATCACGCAGTTGGTTATTCGTCGTATTTTTGATGCCCAGCTTGATGTAATTGAAAATGGCAATAGCAAAGAACAGTAACGGTGCAATTGTTGCCGGAATATTTACCCAATCTGCAAAGATACTGAAATATGCAAACACAGCAATCAACATTGCCGCATAGGAATAGAGCAATGCTGACCGGTGGGCAATGTCCACATAGTAAGGGGCTACAAATTCTTTGCTCTTCATCATGCATGAAAACTTCCATGCGCCCGTCAATAAGCCTGTCATAAAAAATACACCTGCACATGAAATAGCGATCACCGGCGCGGTTTGGTTTATTATTGCTTCCATAGTTCTGCTCCTGAAAAAGTAAGTTATAGATTTTTAATTTATTTCATCGTCATTTTAACCATTTCTGAAAATCGTAAATTGTACAAACCGGCTATTCATGAATTGCAATACTGTTTTCGAACTAATTTATTTATGTGGCCGAACCGCACCTTGCTTTTTGGGCCATTACAACAATTGGAATTTCATGCTATGGGAGCAGTAGCAATTAATGTGGGGCTTTACCAACCTTTTTTTATGAAGTCGATGAATGGAGACTATAAAGCCTACCGTTGCGCCGTTATCCCGGCAGGATGTAAGCATGAATTAAATGCAAACGGGAGTATTCTGGCTTGCTTGCTGATCGAGAAAAGCTCAACGGATTATTTTCATTTCAGGAAATTCGTTCCCTTTCCAACATCGAGTATTACTGAAATAGATGATACGGGGTGGATCCAATGTATCCAGAAAATTTATGAAGAAAAGCCTGCAAAAGCTGAAATATACCGGATGATCACCCAGCTACTGAAAACCGATGAGATAGACGCAGAAATCAAAATCGACCCACGTATTGCAAGCATCATGCACTCAATTAAGCTTGATCCGGAGAAAGGTTTTAGCCAGGAATATTTAGCAGCAGCTGTAGGGCTTTCTGCCTCCAGGTTCAGGCATTTGTTTATCGAACATTCCGATATCCCCTTCCGCCGCTATAGAATGTGGCGGCGAATAGTCTCGGCGATGAACACACTCCACAAAGTAGATAATTTAACTTATGCCGCTATGGAAGCTGGATTTACCGATTCAGCTCATTTTAACCGCTGTTTCCGCGATACTTTTGGGGTGAATCCGTCACTAGTTTTTAGGAAAATGGACAGGTTCGAGGTTTAAACGCCTAATTCCCCGGCAGCCAGACCTGCTTCTTTTGCCGGTTCTTTAGTGTCTTGCTGGGCTTCTTGGTTTTTTCAGCCACAAGCATCGCTTCGTTTGCCCATTCCCGCAATTGTTCCGAATCGGTAAACACTTCTTCGGGAACTTCAAAATACCGCCGAACTTGAACACGGCCTTTCTTGGTCAGATACGAAAACGGCTGCATCCCAGCCTGTTCGTATTTCTTCCGCGAGTCGTCATCGACCACAAAATACAGGCTATTATCCATCATCATGGCAAACTGGACATAACCATTGGAAATCCCCACGCCGCCAAAGAATCGGCCTGTATGTATCGAGGCTATGGACTCCAAATGTTCTAAAACATAGTCTACGTATTCGGCGCTGGGAGTCGTCAAAGCGTTCAGTCCGTGTTTGGTAACTCAAAGAATCCGGTCATTTGCAGTAAACGTCCATCAGCTCCGTACAAGCCATAGCTTGCGCCTTGGGAGAGTATGTTGCCATTACCGTCCACCATATTCCAATGAGTAAGGCTGTGGTCATGGTGGCTTTTGAAATCGGTAGTCACAAACCTTACTCCCGGCACGTTCTTGTGAAGTTC
>JABFSV010000376.1 GCA_013140405.1 Methyloglobulus sp.
ACAAGCTACTCAGGCACACCCTCAACATCGGCCTGCCAGATTCGTTCGTCGAACAAGGCACGCGCGAGGAACTCCTAAGCCTCTGTGGGCTGGACACTAAGGGCATACTGGCGCAGATTGGGGAATTTGTGCTGGATTCCTGAAAACTCAACATTGGTACAACGCATGAACAGGCTAAGAAGCAAAATTCGTGATATTCCCGACTTTCCAAAGCCGGGCATTATCTTTAAGGACATTACCCCATTGGTCAAAGACCCTGCGGCTTTGAGGTTGTCTGTCCATCAATTATTGCAGCCATTTTTAGGCAGGGAAATTACCGCCGTTGCAGGCATGGAAGCACGGGGGTTTATTTTTGGCTCATTAGTAGCCTGGGAGCTTGGCTTGCCTTTCGTGCCGTTACGGAAGCCAGGGAAATTACCCTATGATGTCGAAAGTGTCGCTTATGACTTGGAATACGGCTCGGCAACATTGGAAGTACACATCGACGCATTTGAAGCAAATGACCGCGTGTTATTGATTGACGATCTGCTTGCAACGGGTGGAACTGCAAAAGCGAGTTGTGAATTAGTCGAAAAGACTGGCGCAACTGTCGAGGCTTGTGCTTTTGTCGTGGAACTGGATTTTCTAAACGGCAGGGATAAACTGAGCAACTACGAAATCCATTCCTTGATACATTTCTGATTGCTGTAGAACCCTCAGTTCTCGACTAGCTTAGAGAAATAAAGAACCAATGATGATGTTTGTTATTTGCTTACGCCAAGTGGCTTGGGAGCAGCCCCAGTAGGGTTTTTGTCTGCACCGTTCTCATCTGGCGGAAGGATCTGCAAGGTGTTTTTATTCCCCGTGCTTGCGGACGACGCACGATTTTTATCGGGGGAAGGAACCTTTGCCCCAATAACACCACCCAAATTGCTATCCGCCTTCTTATCGGTGGCCTGATTATCATCCAGCAGTTCAGCATCTATATCATCAGTCAAGTCCGACGAAGTTTCGGATTTACCGTCGGTAGCCAAATGGTTACGCCACTGCAAAAAAGATTCCCGTGTAAAAACATAGGGATCAAGTGATGCCTCGTCGATAAATTTTAACGCACCTTCCGCATTAGCTCTTGTGTTAATCAATGAGAGTGCTTGTATTGGCACAACAGGGCTGACATAAGTAGCAGGATTTGCAGCGGCATCAAACACTGCACCTGGAATGCCACGCGAGGTTACCGGCCCTAAGAAAGGTATAACCAAGTACGAACCTTGGGGGACACCCCAGACAGCAAGTGTTTGCTCGAAATCTTCGTCATTCTGCTCAAGCCCAACGGATTTTGCCACATCAAACAAGCCCGCCATTCCCAAAGTTGAATTCATCAGGAAACGACTGGTATCTAGGCCACTTTGTTCAAATTTTGCCTGCAAAATATCGTTGAGGACAACATTGATGGATTTCAAATTATTGAAAAAATTGGAAACTCCAGTTTCGACAAAATCGGGGGTCACCTGCTTGTATGTATCCGCGACAGGCTTTGCAACATAGCCATCAACTTTGTCATTAAAGCCATAGACTTTTCTATTAAAGTTTTCGTAAGGGTCGTCTTTGTTTATTGCAGTCGATTCTTTAGAGGCTGTTGCACAACCACTAATTCCAATAACAAAGCCCAACATCAAACACAATAAAATCTGATTAGCTTGAATGTGTAGTGAATTTTTATGGGACTCGTTCATGTGCAAAAAACCTGACTGCCGATTTTTATTGTTTTGAATAATTGTCGATCTTCTCATTGATCTTTGCTATTAGAGCATCAAATCCTTCACGTTGTAAAATGGTCGTATATTCAGACCTTTTCAGCGCAAGATCGCTAACACCATTGGCGATAATATTGATGATCCGCCAGCTATCGCCTTTTTCTTTAAGCATATAATCAAACTTGACCGGCTTATCGTCGGGGATCGTCAAGTGCGAATGGATAACGACCCCACCTCGTGTGGTTGCTTCTTCCGTATCAAACGTAAAAGTCTCGCCAGAATAGTCTTTAAAATTATGGGCATAGGAGGCAATACTCAAACGACTGAATACATCAACTAGTTGTTGTTGTTGCGTTTCGGTCAGCTTTTCCCATTCTTTGCCTACCACGATACGAGCTATCTTTGATAAATCGTGACTATTGGTGACTGAGTCTTTCAGCTTGTCATACCTTCCTGAATAACCGAGCTTTTTGCCATTTTTCATGACATCTATCAGTTCGTCCTGAAACTGATCAACGATCTGCCTAGCTGCTGATTTGCCTTGCTCCAAAGCATAGGCGTTACTCATCCCACCTAATATCAGGCAGCATAGAATAATCAGATTTAGGATATTTTTACCCATCGCCTTAAACCTCGTGATAGTTAAAACTTAAATTCTTCTAGAAAACGTTATTCAACCCGAATAGGGATGCCCGACAAAGTTGGCAACGGCTTTTCTAAATTGTATTGAGGCATCGGCTCCGGCACCATGTCGCCCTCGGTTTTCGGCCCTCTGAGCGAAGTCAACAAGCCTTTTAGCGGGTGCTTCAACATATCTTCCACGGCCGTGGCTTCATATCCACAATGCGCCATACAGCTTGCACATTTTGGATTATTGGACGTGCCATATTTTTCCCAGGCGGTGGTATCGAGCAGTTCTTGAAAACTTGCCGCATAGCCTTCGTCAGACAATAAATAGCACGGTTTCTGCCAGCCAAATACGTTACGGGTAGGATTGCCCCAAGGCGTACAGTCGTAATTTTGGTTACCCGCCAAAAAATCAAGGTATAAAGAAGAGTGATTGAGCTTCCAGTTACGGTTTTTGCCAATCTTAAAAATTCCTCTAAACAGCTCCTTAACGTCAGTGCCTTTGATGAAAACATCTTGCTGTGGCGCATGTTCATAACTGAACCCTGGCGCTATCGTCACGCCTTCAACGCCCAATTCCATGCAGTAATCCAGGAACTCAGCAACTTCGTGGGCTTTCTCGCCTTGGAACAACGTGCAGTTGACGGTTACCCTAAAGCCTTTGCCAAGAGCCAGCTTAATGGCTTCTACTGCGCGCTCAAAAACGCCGTCTTGGCATACTGAAGTATCATGCCTTTCTTGCATACCATCCAGATGGATTGAGAAAGTCAAATAAGGCGATGGCTTGTAATCATCTATCCTTTTTTTGAGCAACAACGCATTAGTGCAAAGATAGACATATTTCTTGCGGGCAATGATACCGGCGACAATTTGTGGCATTTCTTTATGGATTAAAGGCTCGCCACCGGGTATTGACACCATGGGAGCACCGCATTCATCGACTGCTTGCATACATTCATCGAAAGACAAACGCTTATCGAGGATCTCATCAGGGTAATCAATTTTGCCACAACCTGCACAAGCCAAATTGCATCGGAACAGGGGCTCAAGCATCAAAACCAGGGGGTATTTTTTAACACCCATTAATTTTTGTTTCATTAGGTAACTGGCTACAGTTAGCTGTTGACGTAAAGGAACTCCCATGGTGTATCTCCTGATTATGTTCAAACCGATGAGGCACTGCTAATGGTCGCGCCCTTAGGCGCAGGACAATGCCGAAAAACTTATCTGTCGCACAAAAACAACAATACGACCAGCCTGTAAAATTTTAGTTCCTCTTCTATCCAAACGCTTGGCTAAAATTAAGCCACTGCCAGGAACAGAAAGTGCATAAACACTTGTTTAGATGGCGATTCAACTAAACAGACAATAGGAACTTACCATAGCGAATTTTTCCGCGTTTAAAACACAGATCACAACCGCAAGAAGAAGCCCCCAATAACTTACCGTCTAAAATTTTACTTCTTAGGGCAATTGTAACACACAATATTATCAATATTGGCAACAAAACAACATTATTTTGCAAATTACCAACAAAACGTCTATCATGAGAGTATTCCGATTAACCTAAGAACCGATTCAGAGCAGCAATAAATTCATGCGCGGAACCCAACTATCCCTCGAAAACATGTTGTCGCTAGACGCTATGGCTGATGATCAGTTTCAAATGGCGTTGCTTGAAGGGGTGTCCAGGACATTTGCCCTAACGATTCCGCAATTGCCGGAAAATCTTTGCAGGGCAGTGGCTAATGCGTATTTGTTGTGCCGGATTGTTGACACCGTCGAAGACGAAGTGTCGCTCACACCGGAGCAGAAAAAATATTTTTGCCTCACATTTATCAATGTGGTGCAAACGGGTTCGCATTCGGAAGCGTTTGCCAAAGAGCTTGGGCCATTATTATCAAACAACACACTTCCTGCCGAACATGTCCTGATCCATGTAATACCAAGGGTTATCCGTATAACGCACCAGTTCGATAAGGAACAGATAGCGGCATTGTCTGCCTGTGTAGAAACGATGGCGGAAGGCATGCCCATCTTCCAGGCTGACAATATGCACGACGGCCTACCTAGGCTTGCTGATATGGATAGCTATTGTTACTACGTGGCAGGATGCGTGGGCGAAATGCTGACTAGGCTGTTTTGCCACTATTCGCCACAAATTGCTGAACATCGCGAGGAAATGCTCAAGTTAGGCGTATCTTTCGGCCAAGGCTTACAAATGACCAATATCTTGAAAGATATTTGGGACGATGCTGAGCGCGGTGTTTGCTGGTTACCACAAGATATTTTCTCTGAAACGGGATATGACTTAAAAAACCTGAAACCAACAACCAACGACGCTAATTTCAAGGCAGGATTGGCGCACTTGGTCAGCATTGCCCATGGACATCTCCACAATGCCTTGAAGTACACCCAATTGATCCCAAGCCATGAAACCGGCATCAGGAATTTTTGCTTATGGGCGTTGGGCATGGCGGTATTGACCTTAAAAAAAATCAAGCAGAACCTAGGATTTACCCAGTCAGGCGAAGTCAAAATTTCACGAAA
>JABFSV010000428.1 GCA_013140405.1 Methyloglobulus sp.
GGTGTTTGACAAGGGCATCACTTAAACTCGTTTGGGCTAGGTTCTTCCAGGACATAAGCTATTAATGTAGTTTTTATAAGGGCTTATTTTAGCCGTTTTGAGGCTTGGGTTCGTGCAAAGATCTCAATATGAATACCACTTAATTTATGGCGCAAATTTGCCCTATCACGTTACTTGCCGAAACTGGCAGTCCAAATCAATCACAACAGCAATGCCGCCTAATGCGCTCTGTTCTATTCGTAATATACCTTGATAAGCCTCAACGATGTCAGCAACGACAGTAAGCCCGATTCCGTGGCCGGGTGTGGTTTCATCGGCCCGACCACCTCGTTGGAGAATGTGTTCAATATGCTTGATGTCAATACCAGGGCCATCATCTTGCACACTTAAGGATAGTTTTTGCCCATGTTGGTATCCCTGAATTTCAATCTTGGCGTGGCACCACTTAAAAGCGTTATCCAGTAAGCTTCCGATAATTTCGATGAAATCCGCTTCGTCACAGCGAATGGTCAGTCCTGGTTCTATTAGGTTGGATACGCTCACATTTTTGTTGCTGTAAACTTTGGATAACGAAGTGATGATCCTATCTGCCACAGGAAATACAGTGAGCGGCGGTAAAGCGGCAACGGCATTGGCTGCACCAGCACGTTGTAGTTGCCGTTCGACAATATGCATCATGCGGGTGCTTTGTTCAAACACGGTTTCAGGTAGCGTATTAGGCTCATCAAGCCCGCCCAGTAAAACCGCCAACGGTGTTTTCAGGCTATGTGACAAATCTGCCAGCGCATTTCGGTAACGGGTTTGGCGGGTACGTTCCTGGCTTAGCAGGATATTGATTTTGTCAGTTAATTGCTTAACTTCCCTTGGATAATCGTCCTTAATTTGGTTGCGTTCCCCCGTTTCTATCAAACTGAGTTCCTGGCCGACTTTTCGTAACGGATTCAAACCCCAGCGCAATACCAATATTTGTGTCACCATCAATAGGATTGCCGCAGTGGCTAACCCGCCCCATAACTTTCTCCGATAAAGATAAACTTGCTTATCTAGCGGGGCCAGTTCGGTCATCAGGTGAAAGTTGTAGGAATTAATGCCAAATCTAAGGCTGCGTTGAAAGCCAAAACCCAGTAAATAGTAATCTTTTCCATCCTCCATTTTGATTTCTTGCCAGCGTTTTTCACCTAGGTGTAGGGTAAATGGTTTGGGGTTTTGTCTTTTGCTTAAAGAAGGCGACCTCCACAATAATTTGTCACTGCCGTTACTGCTGACGAAGGCATAAAGACCAGAATTCGGCAGGGCAAGTTGAGGGTAGGGCAGGTCAGAAAGTAGTGGCATCACAAGTTCGCCGCCTTCGCTTATATTGGATACCGTAAGCAGTTGGTAGATTTGCCCTAACATCCGCTCACGTAGTGATAACCGAGCGCTTTCGATGTAAGCATTATCCATGACAGCACCCGTGACCGTCAGAAAAATGACCAATACCAGGATCGCGGTGAGGTTAAGCCTGAGATAGAGGGAATTAATCACTTACAACAAGCGGTAGCCTCGGCTACGGACAGTTTCAATGGGATTTCTAATGCCCTCAGGATCAAGTTTGCGCCGCAATCGCCCCAACAAAACAGTGAGTACATTGCTTTCCGGGTCGTTATCATGGGGGTAGAGGTAGCTGCGAAGTTCATCCTTGGAAACGATCTTACCGTATCGTTGCGCCAAATACTCCAGCATTCGGTATTCAAAATTTGTAAGGTCTAATTCAACTCCGTTGATCGCGGCGCGTTGCGTTTCCAAGTTGAGTACGAGGTTTCCGCATTTTAACAAGGATTGAGGCGCTCCAACGACCCTGCGGATCAATGCCTTGATACGGGCGGCAAGTTCCTCTAATTGGAAAGGTTTGGCTAAGTAGTCGTCCGCCCCGGCTTCAAGGCCTTCTACGCGCTCTTGCCAGCGTCCGCGAGCGGTGAGGATAAGTATGGGAAGTTGGTTGCCTTCTTGGCGCAAACGCTTGATGATTTCCAAGCCAGGAATGCCAGGTAGGCCTAAATCTATAATGGCTACGTCTACTGGATATTCGGTTGCGAAATAAAGTCCTTCCTTACCGTCGCCGGTCTCATCGACCTGATAGCCTATTTTCTCGAAATATCGGCGGATTTGGGATCGGATGCCAGTTTCGTCCTCGATAATCAAAATACGCATGGTCGATAAATTAAGGCAACAAAGTAAAGGTTTCGGGATGTTGTCATACGCTTCAATAACACAATGAGCGTTATTATTACCCTAATGGCTTAAATTTAATAGCTTTGTTACCTAGCGTCTTGACCTTGTATATACAACCACTTTTAAAACTTGATGACCAAAAAAACTTAGGATGTCAATGATGTGCGTTTTGGTTGGAGTTATTTTTCGATATTACACAACAGTCAATCTGTGAAATTTTATAGCCTAATCGTTGTCCATAGGTTTGCTATATCAGAACTATAAGAGGGGAACAACATGCCACAGCAAAAAAGCTATATCCGCTGGTTTAACGAGTTGACTATCGACGACATTCCTTTAGTGGGTGGTAAAAACGCCTCCTTGGGTGAAATGTACCGTGAATTGATACCGCAAGGCATCAACATACCCAATGGTTTTGCCGTTACCGCCGAAGGCTATCGCTACATGCTAGACCAAGCGAATGCATGGGACGAACTGCATAAGGCATTGGATGATCTTGATGCTGATGATGTAGCCGATTTGGCACGGCGAGCAAGGACAGCACGTGAAATCATCTATGCCTCACCCTTGCCCGATTTGCTTGAGCAGCAAATTATTGAGGCTTATCGCCAGCTTCAAGATCAGTATGGCGACGAACTAAGCCTTGCCGTGCGTAGTTCCGCTACTGCTGAGGATTTACCAACAGCCAGTTTTGCGGGGCAACAGGATACTTATCTTAATATCCGTGGCGAACAATCCCTGCTAGAAGCCTGTAAACGCTGCTTTGCCAGCCTGTTCACTGACCGTGCAATCCATTATCGTGTTGACCAAGGCTTTGACCACTTCAAGCTCGGACTTTCCATTGGCATCATGAAAATGGTGCGTTCTGATTTGAACGCCAGCGGGGTCATGTTTTCCTTGGATACGGAATCCGGATTCACTGATGTAGTGTTTATTACAGGCGCTTATGGTCTCGGTGAAAATGTCGTACAAGGCGCGGTCGATCCTGACGAGTTTTACGTACATAAACCCACCTTTGAACAAGGCTTCCGCGCCGTCCTAAAACGGACGCTGGGAGCGAAAAAGATCAAAATGGTCTATAGCGAAGGCCGTACCCGCGAACCTACCCGTAATGTGGTCACTTCCGAGGAAGAACGCAGCCACTTCTGCATTAACGATCAAGACGTACTGACCCTTGCCGATTGCGCCATCAAAATAGAAAAGCATTACAGCATCAAAGCCGGACAACCTAGGCCGATGGATATGGAGTGGGCGAAAGATGGTGTCGATGGTAAGTTATACATCGTGCAGGCGCGGCCTGAAACGGTAGTTTCGCAACGCAACAGCATGATGATGGAAAGCTATGTCTTGAAGGACAAAGCCGAGCCGATAACCATCGGTCATGCCGTAGGCAGTAAGATTGCCACGGGGAATGCCCGCATCATCGAGCATCTGGCACAGTTGAGCGAATTTAAGCCCGGCGATGTGCTGGTCGCCGACATCACCACGCCCGATTGGGAGCCGGTGATGAAAATCGCTTCCGCCATAGTCACCAACCGTGGCGGGCGCACTTGCCACGCGGCGATTATCGCCCGTGAACTGGGCGTACCCGCCGTTATCGGTTGCGAGAACGCCACGACTGCCATTCCCAATAGCTCACCCGTTACCGTGTCGTGTGCCGAAGGCGATGTCGGCAAGGTTTATAAAGGCATTCTCAGCTTTGAACTCAATACCACAGATTTATCAGGCTTAAAAAGGCCAAAAACCAAAATCATGCTAAATATTGGTAACCCTGAACTGGCCTTTAAGACCTCGTTTTTGCCGAACGATGGCGTAGGCTTGGCACGGATGGAATTTATCATTGCCGAATACATCAAGGCTCATCCTTTAGCCTTAATTCACCACGAACGGGTGCAAGATAAGGTTGTATTAGAACAGCTCAAATGGTTAACCAGGAATTATAAAAAACCGGAAGATTTCTTTGTTGAACGGCTTTCTGAAGGGGTGGCAACAATTGCCGCCGCGTTTTATCCTAAACCGGTGATCGTCAGGATGTCGGATTTTAAGACCAATGAATATGCCGCCCTGCTCGGTGGACGTGACTTTGAATTTGAAGAAGCTAATCCGATGATAGGGTTTCGAGGCGCTTCACGCTATATCCATCCCGCTTACGCCGAAGGTTTCGCCTTGGAATGTGTGGCGATGAAGCGTGTGCGTGAAGGTATGGGCTTAACGAATGTTATTCTGATGATTCCCTTCTGCCGCCGAGTGCAAGAGGCTGAACGTGTGCTTGAGGCGATGGCAAAACATGGGCTTAAGCGTGGCGAAAATAGGCTTCAAATATATGTAATGTGTGAAATTCCCAATAACGTGATCCAGATTGATGCGTTCTCGCAGGTTTTTGATGGCTTTTCCATAGGCTCAAACGACCTGACCCAACTTACCTTGGGCATAGACAGGGATTCCGCCATCATCGCAGCGGATTTTGATGAACGTGATCCCGGTGTCAAAGAAATGATCCGCCTGGCGGTTACAGGAGCGCAACGTAACCACAAACACATCGGTTTGTGTGGACAAGCCCCTTCAGATTACCCAGATATGGCCGAATTTCTGGTTGAGATCGGTATTGATTCGATGAGCCTCAACCCCGATACCGTATTGCAGACGACCCAGAAAATATTGGAAACTGAGCAGCGGTTGGGTAGGTGATAAACACTAAA
>JABFSV010000367.1 GCA_013140405.1 Methyloglobulus sp.
TTGGCAAATAGACATCAATTGGCTGACGGGACAGGTTGAACTTGAAGACAAATAAGCAACAGGGCTTTTCACTACTGGAAATTCTGATTGCCTTTTCTATCCTGGCATTGTCCTTGGGCATTCTGCTTAAAATATTTTCCGGTGGTGTCAATACCGCTATGGTTGCTGAAGACTATACGATTGCCACACAAATCGCCGAATCGCTCCTAGCCAAAACAGGCTCGGAAATACCGCTAAAGGATCATCAAAGCTCTGGTGATGAAAATGAAAAATACCATTGGCAATTGACTATCAGCCCTTTTTCTTTGAGTAGCGAAGGTTTTGACACTAAAAATGCAGTTGCCCAACTTTATAAAGTCAGCGTGACAGTCGCATGGGGCGAGGGAGACACCGGTGGCGACGACCGCCAAATACACGTAACCACGTTAAAACTGGCCGCAAAAAATAATGTCGCATCATAAGGCCAGCACAGGTTTTACCCTGATTGAAGTGCTAATCGCCATGACATTGCTAGGCATCATGGTCGTGTTATTGTTCAGCAGCATGAAAATCTGCGCGGATAGTTGGCTAAAAGGCGAAAACAAAATCACCGAAGTCAACGATGTCGCCGTCGTGTATCAATTTTTCCAGCATCATTTAACCACAGCAAAACCGTTGTGGGATGATTTTTCCGAAGAGAACAAGGTGTTTGCGTTTCAAGGCAAAAACAAGGAATTGCAGTTTGTTTCGTCTTTTCCCGCCAGTGCCAAAAAATCAGGGCTGCAACTTTTCTCCCTAAAATTAATCAATGATGGCGACGAGCAACTTATCCAGGTCTCAATAAAACCTTTTTATCCGCTCGCAAAGGGCGAGGAATGGCATCTGGAAGAAGTCACTTTGCTGCGGCATGTCCGCAATTTTTCGCTGAGTTATTTCGGATTGGACGATACCCAGCCAGAAGGCTTCTGGCAAGAAGACTGGCTGGAGAAAGAAACCCAACCCCGTTTGGTAAAGATCAAAATTGAGCGCGATGACGATAGCTACTGGCCGGAAATGATCGTTGAGCTCAAGTCGGTGGGAATGTCTACCACTTCTGATGGGCAAGGACTCACGGACGAAGAACAAGCCGCTGCGGAAGCGGCTGCAATAGAGGATCAACAGTGAGCAAGCATTTGCTTCAATATCAGTTGGATAGCAAAAACAGGCGTTGTAGGGTAAAATCAAATAGCAAAGGCTTTGCCTTAGTGCTTGTGTTGTGGGTATTAAGCCTGTTAACCATCATGGCTGGCAGTTTTGCGCTGACCATGCGTAGGGAATCCACTATTGTCGCCGGAATAAAGGATAATGCGGGTGCTGCCGCAGCGGCAGAAGCGGGAATAGCCGCAGCCGAAATGATGCTGTTGAATCCAGACCAGAATAAGCGCTGGCGTGCCGATGGGAATATTTATCAACTGGATTTTGGCAACACCCAAATTCGGTTACGGCTTTTGTCTGAAGCCGGTAAAATTGACATAAACAAAGCCGATTTGCCATTGTTACAAGCCCTTATGGCTCAAGCTCCGGCAGAAGAAGACCAACAGGCCAAACTGATCGGGGCTATTCTCGATTGGCGCGACCAGGACGACCTGTTGAGCATAGATGGAGCGGAAAAAAAAGAATACCAAGATACCGGATTAAAATACCAGCCACGAAACAAGCCTTTTCAAACAATGGAAGAACTACAGATGGTTTTAGGGATGAACGAACGCGTATTCAACTGGCTTGAACCCATCATTACCGTTTATTCAGGCCAAGCTCAGGTCAACCTTAAGCTGGCCTCTAGCAAAGTCTTAAATGTGTTGCCCAATGTAGATGCCGGCTTGATAGAAAGTTTTGTTGCAACTAGACTTGAGAATGCCAAAAATGACCAGCCTGCACCAGAATTTCCATCGGCTTTAGTTAAAGCAGGGGGCGGCGGAGTAAGCGAGGCCATAACCATTGTTTCTGAAGCGCTGCTGCCTGATGAAACCAGCGCCTTAGTCACTGCCACAGTGGTGAAATCAGGTGGTAACCAGTCATTATCGCCTGATGCCACCCAGTCAACCCCCTTTAAAGTATTAAAATGGCAGCGTAACCCCTTAAACGAAGAGCCATTATTTACCGACGCAATGAGCGAATTATTAGTTAAACAATATGCCGAACCTGAACTCAGCGATTGATCTGGATTACAAAAAGTTCTTCCGCTGGTGGAAACATGAACTTAGTTTCCTGATCCCAGACAGAATCAAACAGCTAGCCAGTGACCAACAAGGCATACTCGTTGTGCGCCCTGAAGGAAATCAATTCGCATTGAGTTATTGGTTTGAGGGGCAAGAAGAACCGCTTGCAAATCTGGAACGCGACGAAACTGGGATAGCCACATTTAAAGAAATGCTGGCAACCGACGAGCGCCTACAAAAGGCCGACCTAATTTTCCGGTTGACCAAAAAATACGCCCTTCAAAAAGAACTCTCCTTACCTGCCGCTGCGAAGGAAAACCTTTACCAAGTAGTCACTTACGAACTACCCAGGTATTCGCCATTCAGCGCAGAACAAGCCTATTATGCTGTCAAAGCTATGGATGTGGATAATGAGCCTGGACAAATCAGGGTAATGTTAATCCTCACGATGCGGGAAGTGCTTGACGGCTTTTACGCGGATCTCAAGGCTTTTGGCATGATCCCTAAATTTGTGGATTATGAAGAGTTTGCCAATAACCTTGATGAAAGCGAAGAACCTTATAATCTCTTACCGGAATGGTTGCGGGAAAAAAAAGACCGGACAGCACAAATCGTACATGTTTCCTTGGCAGGTTTGGTGGCACTGCTATTTGTGGCGGCACTAGCTCTGCCGGTCTGGCTTGAGTCCCGGTCAGTCAATGCCTTGCAAGACAAGATTGATGCCATTGAAAAAGATGCGAAAAACACCAAGGCTTTACAAGCTGAAGTTGATGCATTGGTGGATGAAACCCAACAATTGATTGCGAAAAAAACTGAAAAACCTCCCGTTGTGGCTGTGTTGGACACCTTAAGCAAGCTCATCAAAGACGATACTTGGCTGGCTTATGCACAATATGCGAGTGGTCAATTGCAAATCCAAGGGGAATCACCCGCCGCATCAACACTAATTTCGGTTTTGGAAGCGTCTGATGTGTTTGCCAATGCAAAATTTGTTTCCCCCGTTACCCGCGACAATGTGACCAAGATGGAGCGATTCCAGATCACCGTTGATATTACCAAGGCAGGCGATCCTATCAAGCCAGGTGATATTATCAAGCCAGGAGATAAAAATGGAACTGACGAATAATCCGCAGACGCAGCGCTGGCTTGCTGTTGGACTACTGGTTTTTGTGGTGCTATTGGTTAGCCTCATCCTTGTTGCACCTATTATCAGCAAAGGTTTTGAGCTGAACGAAAGCAAAGAAAACCTGGCCTTTACCCTGAAAAAATACGAGCAAATACTCGCCGGCAAAGATGCCATAGTCGGCAATATTGCAGCGATAAAACAGCAGCATGAAAATCAAGGCTATTTCAATAACCAAGGCACTAGCGCCCTTGCTTCTGCACAGATGCAGGAGTTTATCAAACAAGCCATCGTTCAAGCGGGTGGGCAATTAAGCAGTACCCAAGTGCTTCCGCCCACCAATAAAGATAAATTCAGCCGCATTACAGTTAGTGTGAGGATGACAGGGAATATTGAAGTCTTAAGGGCTGTATTGTACAAATTAGAGACAAGCACGCCACTGATTGTCATCGAGCAATTGGACATCAGGCCGATGCGTAGCGTCCGAAACCGGATAACCCGACAAATTGAACCCAGCAATGACCTGAACATCAATTTTCAGGCCATCGGCTTCATGAGGGCGCAAACACAATGAACATCAAGTTGATCAAGTTCCTTGCTGCCATTTGCGCGGGCTTATGCTTTCTTATTATGTGCGAATGGTTGTATTCCATTTACGCCCAGAAACAGTTATTGGCATCCATCCAAACCATTGATAACAAAAAAAAACAGGCTGCAAAATTGCCATCTATCGAGATGACCAAGCAAGCTGAATCCAGTTATACAGACTTGGTGACTAGGCCATTATTCATTCAAGGCAGGAAGCCGGTCAAAGACTCACCTGCGGTGGCAGCACCTACTTCGACTGCGACAGAGACATTCAACTGGGCGCTCAATGGGGTTTATACACACAAGAGTGGCCTATATGCGCTATTCAGCCGGACGACCACCAAAGTCCCCAAAGATAATTTTCGGAAAGTCACTAAAGATAACGACATCGACGGTTGGAAATTGACTGAAATTCAAAAAGATAAAGTGGTTGTCAGCCAGGGCGGCAAGCAAAAAGAATTGCCTTTGAGAAAACCTAAGCCCAAAGATCCGCTGAATAATACTGACAGGTCAGCACTTACACAACCACCTATGCCCAACATGCCTGGTCGCCCGTTGATCCCTGGTCAAGAGCAACCCATACCCGTTCCTGAGCCAGTGATTGAACCTGAAGTCCTGCAAGAACCTGATGAAATAGTGCTCGAACCTGAGCTTATCCCCGATGAATCCAGTGAACCTTTCTTTGAGAATAGTGACAATGAACAATTTCAGTAACGCCGTTAAGGTTATCTGCCCGATTATACTGGGCTTAATGCTTACAAGCTGTGAGCTGCTAGGCCCAAAACGGGCAGCAAAAATACCGCTTTCACCTGTACTCAAAGAGCAAGCTGACAACACTGGCGATAGCGTAGCTTTTCAAGAGCTGCAAAACAAAACACCAATCAACGATGCCTTGAAGTCCAAGATCGAAATGTACCCGGCACGGGATCGGTTTACGCCCAAAACAGAAACCCACAGGCGCACCAAAACCGATGGCCCAGGCACTTACAGCCTGAATTTTGACGATGCCGACTTGGGTGAAGTCGCCAAAGTCATCTTAAGTGACATCCTGGGGCAAAACTATGTCCTAAGCCCTAAAGTGACAGGTAAAGTTACGCTCAACACCACCGAGCCACTCAGCAAGGCGGAACTTTTGCCTACCTTGGAAATGGTTTTAGGCATGAACAATGCTGCTTTGGTTAAAGACGGCAAAATTTACCATATTGAACCCAAATCAGAAGCCTTATACAGCTCTACCATAGCAGGTGATAGCTCTGGCTACCAAAGTAGGGTGATTGCAGTCCGTAATGTCGCCGCCCAGGAAATCGCCGACATTTTGAAACCCTTAGTCCATGACAAAACCATCCTGAATGTAGACAGCACACGCAACACCATCGTCGTACAAGGTACAGCCGACGAACTGGCGCGGGTCATGGATATGGTCAGCACCTTTGATATTGACGTATTGCGGGGCCGTTCTTTTGCGTTGTTTCCCCTCAATCATGTTGAACCGGACAAAATCATAGACGAGCTGGAAACCGTTTTTAATACCTCGTCTGGCAAGGAAGACAGCGAGTTTTTCCGCTTTTTGCCTATCGAGCGTATGAATGCAGTACTGGCAATCACCCACCAGTCCAGTTACCTGCGCGACATTGAAAACTGGATCTATCGGCTAGACCGGGCGAACACGGAAGCGGGCGGCGGAGTCAATGTGTATAAGGTACAACACATGGATGCAGAGGAGTTGGCAGGTACGCTCGGTGAAATTTTTACCGGCGCAGCACCCAAAGACAAATCTGCTAAAGTTGCCGCCGGAAAAAAATCGACGGAAGTCAGCAATAAAGACGCTTCTTTTGATAGTGGCAATAGCCAAAAAACAGGTACAACTTCTTCTGTCAGCCGCAAGAAAAGCAGCACGTCAAGTGGCTCAAGGTCGGGAAGTGGTTCGGGCGGCAGTTCCAGTGACAATGATATAAAAATCGTCGCCGATATCGCCAATAACTCCTTGGTTATTGTTGCTACACCACAGGAATACGGGAAGATACTACCTGTTATCAAGCAGTTGGATATTATGCCGTTGCAAGTGTTGATAGATGCAACAATAGTCTCGGTGACACTATCAGATAAATTACAGTACGGCATCTCCTGGTATCTAAGAAACGGAGTTGGACAAGGAAATGATTCATCTATTGGTAGCAATAAAGGAGAAGCCACCCCGCTAGGAACAGCAGCAGCAGCAGCACTAGCAGCTTCAACAGGTGGGTTGAGTACTGTTTATAGTTCTGGTTCTATCAAAGCGCTTTTAAAAGCACAATCCGATTTAGATAATATCAACGTCATTTCATCTCCCTCCTTAATGGTTTTGAACAATCAAGAGGCAACCATACACGTAGGCGATGAAATTTCCCTGAATACTGGCTCCGTTGGTAGCTTCGCCAACCCCGATGCAGGAAACCAAAACAATAACAATGTTTTTACGCAAAAACAGCAACGTAAAACTGGGTTGACTTTAACCGTTACACCCCGTGTAAATGCCAACGGCATGGTCATCATGGATATCGAGCAAACTGTTGAGGATGTAGGCTCAGTTCCTGAAGGTGGAAGCAATCCTACTATCCTCTCCAGAGAAATTAAGAGTTCTGTTGCTGTACTCAGTGAAGAGACCCTTGTCCTAGGTGGTTTAATTAGGGAACAAAATCAGAATACAAAAAATGGGATTCCTTTTTTACACGAGGTACCTTTTATAGGTCCATTATTTGGAGCTACAACAAAAAATAAAGACAAAACGGAATTAGTTGTATTGATTACCCCTAGAGTTGTGAAGACAAAACAAGATGTTAGGGTCGTCACCGATGAGTTCAAAAGAAAGCTTTCTGGAATTTATTACGACCCAACCAAGCCAAGAAAAAAACAGAAGTGGTGGACAACAAGGGACTGGTAGTCCGTCCCTACACATTCGAGCCAGCAAATTTGCGGGACGGGGTTTGAAACCCCGTTCCTAACGTTTTCGCAAAACTTAAATACGTGGCTGCGCTTAATCAACGTGAAACCTACAGACGGGGCAACATGCCCCGTCCGGCTGAATACCTTTGGGTGGCGGGGATATGTCGCACGACAACAACCTCGTTCCTCAGAAAAACATTAGGGACTGGGTTGCAAACCCAGTCCCGCGTTCGGATTACTGCCATTATTTTTGCTGATTGCTGTAATCTGGTGAGCAAAACCACTTACCCACCCTTACAACTTAAAACGTCACAATATTCTCGCCATCGCTGACCAAACAAATATCCGCAGGGCGCATGGCGAAAATACCAACCGCAACCACGCCAGTGATGTTATTGATGGCTTGTTCCATTTTGATAGGATCTAAAATGCTCAGGTTATGGACATCTATAATTTGGTTACCGTTATCGGTAATGCAGTTCTCCCGCCATACGGGCTGACCGCCTAATTTGACCATTTCCCTGGCAACGTAACTACGCGCCATCGGGATCACTTCAATCGGCAGTGGGAATTTGCCTAGAACATCGACGCGTTTAGAACCATCGGCGATGCACACAAACTTTCTACTGGCTGCGGCTATAATTTTTTCCCGCGTCAATGCCGCACCACCGCCTTTAATCAGTTGTTTATGCGGGGTAATTTCATCGGCACCATCGACATACACTTCAATCGTGCCCACAGAATTCAAATCCAGCACGGGGATTCCGGCCTGTTTCAACAGCATCGTAGTTGCTTCTGAGCTGGAAACTGTGCCTTCAATATCTGCCTTCATGTCCGCCAGATAGTTGATGAAATATTTCACTGTAGAACCTGTCCCTACGCCAATAACAGGCACATCTTTGATGTATTGCAATGCTGCTTGGGCCACTTTTTGTTTTAATTCGTCTTGTGTCATGTGTTTACCGTTTGTTGTCATTAAAATTGGGGATACTCTCAATACTACAGAAAGCACCCGTTGGAAAGCCAACTGTGATGATACCTCAGATGCAAAATTTCCTCAGCCGATTTTTAGCGGTTGCACTTATGAATCGAATGCAATCAACGATTAAACCACTCAGGATTGTTCAAATTGTGGTAACGGGTTAAGCCTGTAACTTGATTGATAGGGCGGAGCAACAAACCTTACCCGCAGGGCATAAAAGGTTTGTCACTCCAAAATACACTCAATTCACAGGTATGCAGCCGATAAGTTCATCAAAAAATACAGGTTTTAACCCACAACCCAAATTGTTTTTGAAAAAACCTCCAGCTCTTCGGCGGTTATTTTTGCCAGTATCAGCAGTGGTAATCGTCGCCCCAACAAATCATCCAGATGGACAACCATCTCGTGACGCGCACAGAACACCAAATCAGCCATGATAAAAGGCAATTCTGGCCTTATGCGACGTGCTAAATCTGGGTTATCCGCACATAACTGAAGAATATTTGAGACCCTGTTGCCATGCCGCCTTACCAACCAAACGGCACTTTCCTTATCTATGCCAAGCTGTGCTGCTTGAGCCAGTGAAGTATCCAGCAATGATTGATAATCAGTGCCGATAAGCCAGGGAAATACTTTACCGAAAGTCGGGCAAGCCGCATGGATTCCAAGGTTTGTGCAAAGCGTATCGACAATGACAGCCGCATCTTCTCTAGCGGAAGTAAGTTTGCCGCCGATTGATGAAAGCAGACCGTTTGGCGACGTTGCCAATACCCAATCTCGGCTTATGGCGGTGGGATTGTCGCGGCTAGACTGCTGCAAAACCCGTATGCCGGCAAATTTTCCGATAATGTCTTGCTCAGTCCAGTTCGCTGATTTCAGCGCCTGATTAGCTTCGTTTAACAAATAACTGATGTCGTCGTTGCTTATCGGAATATTGTTGATGTCGCCGTCGTAGTTGGTGTCTGTCGTTCCCAGTAAGGTCAGTCCGTACCAGGGGATGATAAAAAATACGCGACCATCCGATTTTGCGGTTAGCAGCAAGGCTTCATCTGTGACGGTTTTGGGCATGATTAAATGAATGCCTTTAGTCAAGCGGCAACAATCCTTGTCGTTCTGGAAGTTGGGCGACCATCGTCCTGCCGTATCGACGACTTGAGCCGCATCAACTTGGATGGATTCTTGGCTTAGCTTATCTTGAACAATGACACCGCTGATTTTGCCGTTCTTTTCGACTAATTCGGACACTTCACAATAGTTAACGCAAACCGCACCAGCCGAGCAAGCGCCGTCTATCAATTCCAGCACGAAACGGGCATCATCGGTTTGGGCATCCAAATACGTAAATCCACTGGTTAATTCAAATGGGTTTAAGCAAGGAAAATGCTTGATAAAATCTGCCTTGGAATAATGTTGGTGTTTTTGGGTTATCGGTACATTTCCGGCAAGAAAATCGTATAACATCAAGCCGCACTTTAGCCGAAATGAACCTACGCGACTGTTTTTGTAAACTGGAACACCGAACCGTAACGGCCAAACTCGGTGCGGGGCAGCTTGCAGCAGCATGTGCCGCTCCGCCAAGGATTTCTTGACCAGCTTAAAATCGAAAGTTTCCAGATAACGCAGTCCACCGTGTATCAGCTTGCTGGAAGCGGAGGAGGTTGCACTGGCCCAATCCCCCTTGTCAACGATGGCAACTTTAAGCCCACGCAGGGCGGCATCGTACGCTGTCCAAGCGCCATAAATACCGCCGCCGCAGATAAGTACGTCGAATTTTCGGTTTTTGAGTTGGCTGAAATCTCTTTGCATTTCTAGGTCGTGGGCAATAGGTGAAGATACTTTGCTTAGCTAATACGCGTTAATTGATAAGGTTAATCGACGTAAAAGAGAATGCAAGCTGAAACTATACTGGGATTATTGCGGTTTTTCAGGAGAATATGGAGATTTACACATTTTTACAAGAGATTAAGCCCGACATGTTATAAAATACATGCACTTTGAAAGTGTTTGTTAGCATGAGTTTATGCACTAGCTAGGCATTTTTCGTTTTGTTCAGTATTTGTCTTTGGCGAATATCATGATGGAGTTGTTTAATGCGCGTTATCCTTTTAGGAAGCCCTGGTTCTGGCAAAGGCACACAGGCTCAGTTTATTACTGAAAAATACCGAATTCCCCAGATTTCAACCGGCGACATGTTACGTGCCGCAGTACGCGCAGGTACGCCTCTAGGACTTGCCGCAAAACAGGTGATGGATTCTGGCGGCTTAGTCTCCGATGATATTATTTTGGGCTTGATTAAAGAACGCATCAAGCAAGATGACTGCGCCAATGGCTTCTTGTTGGATGGTTTTCCCCGCACGATTGCCCAAGCCGAAGGGCTGGATGCAATGGACGTTGCCATTGATACAGTGATCGAAATTGTGGTGGATGACGAGCAAATCGTCAAACGTATGGCGGGTAGACGGGTGCATTTGCAATCTGGGCGCACGTATCACACTGAATTTAATCCGCCAAAAATTGAAAATACCGATGATGTGACTGGGGAAGCCCTTATCCAACGGGATGACGACAAAGAAGAAACGGTACGTAAACGACTCAGTGTTTATCATGACCAGACGAAACCGTTAGTCGGTTATTATGCTGCGCCAAATCATAAGGCTACGTTTTACTCGATTGCGGGTGTCGGCGGTGTTGATGAAATCACCCAAAAAATCTTCGCCATTTTGGGTTAAAGCTGAATTGATTCGTTATTTTTAAGCATTCATTACAAAACATTCAAATAGATAAATTTAAAGTGAGACTAAATGAGCAAACTCTATAACATCGCCGTGGTAGGCGCGACGGGCGCGGTCGGCGAAGCTATGTTGTCTATCCTGGAAGAAAGGAATTTTCCGGTCGGAGAAGTCTATGCACTTGCCAGCAGCAAGTCAGTCGGTAAACGGATACCTTTCAAGGGCGGGTCATTAAAAGTCGAAGATTTGGCGACATTTGATTTTTCAAAAGTGCAAATCGGGCTATTTTCTGCAGGTGGTTCAATTTCTGCCGAATATGCCCCGAAAGCGGCAGCGGCAGGTTGCATTGTTGTGGATAACACCTCGCACTTTCGTTATGAGGACGATATTCCGCTAGTCGTGCCGGAAGTTAATCCCGATAAAATCGCGGATTACAAAAACCGTGGCATTATCGCAAATCCCAATTGCTCTACTATTCAAATGTTAGTGGCTTTAAAGCCCATTTACGATGCGGTCGGCATAAGCAGGATTAATGTCTGCACGTACCAGGCGGTTTCCGGCACGGGCAAAAAAGGGATTGAAGAAGTCGTCAAACAAACAGCCAAATTATTGAATGGACAACCCATTGAGACCAATGTTTACCCTAAACAAATTGCTTTCAACGTGTTGCCCCAAATTGATGTGTTTATGGATAACGGCTATACCAAAGAAGAGATGAAAATGGTATGGGAAACCCAGAAAATTCTTGGCGATCAAACTGTTATGGTGAATGCCACTGCGGTACGTGTGCCGGTATTTTATGGCCATTCCGAGGCCCTACACATTGAAACTAAGGTTAAAATTGATGCCGATGCCGTGCGAACCCTACTTTCAAAAGCACCTGGCGTTACCGTTTTGGATGAGCGAAAAAACGGTGGCTATCCCACTGCCGTAACCGAATCTTCAGGACATGATGATGTATTTGTTGGCCGGATCAGGGAAGACATTTCCCATCCAACCGGCATCGATTTGTGGGTGGTGGGCGATAATGTGCGAAAAGGAGCTGCTTTAAACAGTGTGCAGATAGCTGAAATACTGGTAAAAAATTACATCTAGGCTACTCTTGGTTCTATAATTGTGGCTGTGTGGGGTTAACATCGTGATTACTATAAGGAGAAGGATGCGTGCGCAACTTAACTAAGGCTTTAACAGTAGTATCGTTACTGGCTCCCGTTAGTGGGCATTCACTAGGGATCGGTGATATAAGAGTGCGTTCAGCCCTTAATCAGAATCTCAACGCCGAGATTGCATTGATTACTTCACGCGGGGAAAACCCTTCCAACATCAAAGTAAGTTTGGCACCTGCTGAAAAATTCGATGAAGCGGGCGTGCCTTGGTCTTATTTTCTATCAAAAATCAAGTTTCAGCCCATTGTTAAATCGAATGGCGCTATGGTTATCAAAGTAACTTCAAGGGAGGCCCTAAAAGAGCCTTATCTTAACTTCCTCCTTGAAGTCAGTTGGCCTAAAGGAAATTTGTACCGTGAATTCACCGTATTGGTTGATCCGCCCGCTGACTACCAGCAGCAGGCTTATCAAGAACCCGTTTATCAGGAGCAAGCCTACCCGTTAACTTCCAACTACGAGCGCACTCCTCCACAACAAGATTATGTGCCTGAGCGTCGCCCAGCGAGGCATCATGCAGCCAAGCCACGCCGCAGTTCTGAGGGTAGTTATGGTGGTCAAATTACCACCCGAAGGAACGACACCTTATGGAATGTGGCAGAACGGGCGCGAGGAGCCGGTGTTTCTGTAGAACAGATGATGATGGCGCTTTATGAAAAAAATCCTCATGCGTTTTATCAACAAAATGTGAACGCATTATCGGCGGGTAAAAAGTTACAAATTCCTGAAAAAACCGCCGTCCAACAAACCTCCAGGCAAGAAGCATTAGCCGAGTTCAGCCAGCATAATGAGGCTTGGAATAACAATCGTTCGGGCATTCCTGCCGGACAAACACAAGCCGCAAAAGAAGAACCTGCCGATAGCCAGCTAAAACTTGAAGCACCAACAGAAGCTACCGTTGCCGCAAACGAAACGGTTTCCCCGTCCAGTGAACAAACATCTGGCACAACGAATGCAGCACCAGCACAACCTGCTCCGGCAAGCCCTGATGCTGCACAACAGACCACAACAAACAAAGGATCTGCACCTGTTGATGATGCCGTACAGAGCAAAATAGCCGCCCTGGAAAAGCAGATGGCCATGATGCAGGAATTGATTGCCTTAAAAGACAAACAGCTTGCGGAATTACAAAACCCTGCCCAGGAGACGACACCTCCAGCAACACAAACGCCGTCCACCCAAGTTACGCCACCACCAAATCCACCTGTTACAACCCCGCCGGCATCGGTAACACCCGCACCAGTTGCCCCTGAGCAACCAGCTCAAGTCGCACCACCCGCACAGGTGAAACCTATTGTGCCTACAAAGCCGATTGTTAAGCCTACCGTCAGAAAAGTTGTGCCGCCGGTACAGGTCGCCACAGAATCAAGTTCGCCTTTAGTTTGGGTTTTAGGGGGTCTAGGCGCAATTCTAGTGCCTTTATTTGGCTGGTTATGGTGGCAAAAAAGGAAAATTACCCAAGAAACAGAAGCCGAAAGTATGTTCCGAAATTATAGCGCCATGCGCGGCAGCGATCCAACGGGAGCATTTTCTGTTATCCGAAAGGCTGGCGGCGGAACAGCCTCAGCCGAAAGTTCTTTCCTGAATGACTTCAAAGCCAGCGATTTTGAATCTTTTGAATCCTTCAATGTTGACCATGGCGATATCGATCCTATCGCAGAGGCTGATGTGTATTTGGCTTATGGGCGTTATCAGCAAGCAGAAGACTTAATCAGACAGGCCATCAAGGATACGCCAGACAGGGATGAATGCAAATTAAAGCTTCTTGAGATTTTTCACGCCAGCTCAAACAAAGATGCGTTTGAGAACTATGCAATCGAGCTGATTGCCAAAGGCAAAAAAGATGATGTTATTTTTTGGGGGAAAGTGGTTGAACTAAGCAAGGATATCTGCCCAAATTCTGAATTGTTTACTTCCCAAACTCCGAGCAACGTAGCGGTGTTTTCTGCAGAGCCAGAAGAACTAAATGAAAGTGTGTTGGAACCTATTGCAGATATAACGCCGATACTTGGAACTGAACATCTAGGTACTGCTAATTTTGAAATTTCAGATGAAGGCGAAGCCACCTTTGAAATTTCTGAGGGCGATGCTGGAGAATCTCTATTTGACACTTCATCCTCGACACTAACACCAGAAGTTAAGCATCAAGATGAACCAATTGTTGAAATAGCTAAATCCGAAAGCAAAAACGACGAGCCAGATCTTGGCATTTCTTTGTTTAAAAGCGATTTTGGTGGTCAGCAAGACAATGAAACAATTGATTTTGACCTTGGGCCATATCCTGGCAGCACCCAAAAAGTGGAATCAGAAAATATCCAAGTTACGGAAGCATCAACTTTCGGCAGTGATGCACCTAAATTACAAACATCTGATTTGGATGATAAAAATGATTTTGAATCCTACGAGTTTGATTTCAATCTGGATAAACCAGAACCCATTACGCCAAACAAAACATCAGCCACCCCAGAAGCAAACGACAAGTGGGAATCCCAACAAACGATTGATTTTTCTCTTGACGACCTTCCCGATTCAGACACGTTTGGCAGTGATATCATCGACTTTAGTTTCGATTTAGAGCCAACACAAACCAACTCTGATAAAGCCGACCTAAACCAAGGTTTTGGTGTATCCGACTTGACTGATATGGACGAAATAGAGACTAAACTGGACTTGGCTAAAGCCTATATCGATATGGGTGATGCTGAGTCAGCAAAAGATATTATCAGCCAGGTACTTGAGAAGGGATCTGCGGAACAAAAGAAAACGGCTCAGGTGCTTCTTGATGATTTGAACTTGGGATAAACCCACTTCTTCAGCCGATAAACAATAAAAAAGCCCTTTAAGGGCTTTTTTATTGTTTATCGGTTACTTTTCCAGATGATCCAAAATAAGTTGGCGATGTTTAAAAAAATCAGCAACACGCTGTTTTAATATCAAAAAATAACCATCAGCTTGAACATAATTGTTCAGCATTAAACATGTTTCCAAACTGTTTGCTGAATCTTCAATGTGCCTCAGACAACAGATTTTTGCAGAACCATTGAGTTTGTGGGTTAGCTCAAAGGCTGTTTTATACTGCTTTTTTTGGATAGCCTCTCCAATTTGACTAGTTTGCAAGGGCAATTCTTCGAAAAGTTTTTGGTAAAGTGTTAATACCAGGCTATTGTTATTATGGCATTTTGCCAACAGTGCCTGGATGAAATCCAACGGCGTAGTTAACACATCTTCGCCGCGCCAAAGTTTAATCACTTCATCCAGAGTGTCCGCAGTCAGTGGTTTTGTAAGGCAGTCATCAAATCCGGCAGCTATAAGTTTTTTATTCTGCATAGCATCAGCGTTATCAAGCAGCGCGATGATAGGAGTGCAACGGTTAATACAACGTTCTGTTTTTGCCAGAGAAACAAGGACGAAACCATTTAATTCCATATCAACAATGATAAGGTTAAATTGCTTACTCGTTATTGCCGTTGATGTATCATCCGGCGTGCTGGTCAAAACCAAGGTGTTGCTGTCGGTGTTACGTAATTGCTGTATTTGCAATGCAGCGGAATCTTCATAGGCTAATAGCGTAACAAATTTCCCGTATTCCTCTGATGGTATAACCATTTGTAAATTAAGCTAATGACCGAAGTGGTAAATTGTCACACAGATGACTGGCTCATTGAAAGTAATGCCTGAAAACTGAATATCTTCTGGTGAACAAGCACATCCTGCTTGTAAAATGAAATCTGCGCGATTTTAAATGATTTGAAATGAATTATCCGTCAGAAACCAACCACTTCCTCAGCGATCATGTAACCTTACTGAGCAACAGTTACCAAAAATTGCTGGGAGGGGAGTTAATTTCAAAAAATCACACCCATGATACGTTGGCGAAAGCTTTGTTTTACGCGCCATTTGTCGTTGTTTCCCACAACACTGCTACCGATCCGGTATTCAATTATGCAAACCTGAAAGCCCTTGAATTATTTGGGTTTAACTGGGAAGAATTCACGCAATTGCCGTCAAAGTTATCGGCGGAATCCATACATCAGCTTGAACGGGATAAATTATTGGCAGAGGTTAGCCAAAACGGCTACTTGGCAAGTTATCAAGGCATTCGCATAACAAAAACGGGAAGCAGGTTTTTGATTAAAAACGCGGTGGTCTGGAATTTAGTTGACGACGATGGAAATTACGCCGGCCAAGCAGCCAAATTTGAAGATTGGGAATTCCTGTGAGTAGAGCATTAAAATTTGAAGCCCACTAAATAGTGCCAGGATGAGGATTCGGCTTATTTGGCTTATCCGGTTTTTCCAAGGAATGCCCTAATTCGTCGATTTGATTTTTTAAATCATCACCTAACGACTCCATTTCTTTTTGGATGATAGGCAATTGTTTTTCAAGTTGTTTAGCAAATGTATCCCCCAGCTTTTTTAAGCTCTTTGCAACCTCGCCAAAAGGAATCATGGAAATATTCATTTGGGTTTGCAGATAGTCCACCTTCCAAATGTCGTTTTCTTTCAAAAGCACCGTATTGAACGTGACCTGGCGTTTATTGCGGGTAATGGTGGTTTCAACTGTGGCATCAGCATCTGATTCCTCAAGCACTGCCACACCTATTTTAATGGTGGAATGCCTTTCGATGTCTTGAAGGTTGACCAAATGTTGGGAGTCTTGGGTGACGAGCTTTTTGGCATTTTCGACCTGGCCTTGCGCCAGCGTCTGCCAGAACAAGTTTGCCACTTCTTCTGGCGATTTTCCGGTTTGGCAACCAGAAAAAAATAGCACAATGCAAAAAAGCCCGACTAAATTAGCCGGGCTTTTGATTGATGACAATAGTAGGATTTTAGTCCTCACCACCAAACACGCCAAGGATTTGCAGCAAACTCAGGAACAGGTTGTAGATGGAAACGTATAATGAAACGGTCGCCAAAATATAGTTGGTTTCGCCACCGTGGATAATTTCACTGGTTTGGAACAAGATCATGCCTGACATCAGCAAGATGAACATGGCAGATACCGCCAGTGATAAAGCAGGGATGGAAAACACCACGGCACCGATTCCAGCCAGAAACGCTACCAGAATACCTACCATCAGAAAGCCAGACATAAAGCTGAAATCCTTGCGGGTAGTCAGTGCATAACCTGAAAGCCCCAGAAAGATTACGCCAGTACCACCTAATGCGGTCATGACCAATTCGCTACCGTTGCTGAACGCCTGGGTGTACATGCTGATGATGGGGCCAAGGGTCAAGCCCATGAATCCGGTCAGTGCAAAGACAAACACCAAGCCCAAGCTACGGTCACTAAATTTTGTGGTCAAAAATAACAAACCAAAATAGCCAACCATCGTCAAAATCATGCCAGGATGGGGCAAGTTGAAATACACGGAAGCCCCAGCCGTCATGGCGCTAAACAGCAAAGTCATGGACAACAGCAAGTAAGTATTTTTCAATACCTTGTTGGTTGACAGAATGCCAGCTTCTGAATGGGAAATAGCAGTATTTAATCGCATAAACGTGAATTCCTTAAACAAGTGAATAACAAAACCTAAGACAGGGGCATCTTACAAGAGTTTCACCTCGTTAGTAAGATATTTAAGTGTCCGTCAGCGTCTGTTTGGGTGTTTTCAACAGACTCAAAACGAAGCATCGCAGGCATTATGAAGTCGAAACAATCCTAACAAAGATATCGGCGGCTAAAATCCGCCGCCAATAGTCAATAAAATCATCAATCATGGCTCTTCGCACAAGCAAGAATCAGTCTTCTTTATTGGCCCGTGTAACTGGCGAAAGTCTTTGCTCAACTCGCATTACCGCCCTGTTCAACACGCCAAGATTGTTTTCTTCAACAATCTGTATGCCCATTGTGTAAAAAATAGGTAACCAGAACGGATTGATTAATGCCCCACCAATCGCGCTTTTAGCAAACCGTTTAAGATTTTTTAACGGGTTATAGGATTCGGACAGGGCGCACATGGGCTGCTCATCAAAAACTTTGCAAATGGGCTTCAATAAAGATTGCTCATAGCCGCTCAATTGTTCTAAAGACGCGAGCAGCTTACGTTCCATCTCGTGGTAATTCATGCGGGCCAGGCTTGAGGTGATGGCGAATACTAGTGCAACCATCGGCAAAATAACCGTTGGTGGGGCAACGGGGGCGAACGTGGAAGACAACATGACAATCCCCAAACCCAACATGAGAATATCTTCTCCCCACTCCACATCACGGTCGATACCTTTGACTACAACTGCGGCGGTACAATGCGAATGCCCCGTCAAATAATGTTGCTTCTGCTTCATGAAATATCTCCTATTACAAGCCACTACCTCTTTATAACTTATTACTTTATTGTGTCAATTGTGCGCTTTTGCACTTGCCGACTCAAGCAGTCTTTGGAAGTATCGTAAATGTGTCATGATCTTCAAGTGCTAGGGCAGCCCGACGTATCATTTCCAGATTACTGCCCAACTGCATCATGCCACCGACTGCCAGCGTCACCACCATCGCTTCAAACGGATAGACAAGATGCGCCCGGTAACGGTTCAATAGGCTATTGAAATCAGCCTTTTTTGGATTATGTGCAGCCATTATTTCGTGGTACTTGGAAAGCAGTTCCAGTTCATGTACCCGCCTGACTTCAGGTTTAAGTGCTGTCGCCAGAAAATAGCTGACATCGCTGATTTCCTCGCCAATCCGCACCATTTGCCAATCAAGGAAGCCCGGTTGTCCGTTATGCCAAAACAAATTACCCGGATGACAATCATGGTGTACCAGGGTTGGCGCACCTTTAGACAAAAATTTCATAGTCTGTTTGCGATAACGGGCATAACGCAGGGCAGGACTATGTAATCGGGTCGATACGGAATCATCGGCAAGACGTAATCCACGTTTCATCAAAGGCACTGCCAACGCCGTACCCAGACCATCTTCTAAACGCCTGATCGGCCCTGACAACCATCTAAAACTCGGATCGTTCTTGGCTTTTTTCGCAAAATGACTATGAAAATGAGCCAACTGTTCTATGACCAAACTGGCTTGCTCAGCCGTTAGTGCGTCACCTACACGTCCTGGCATCGCCCCCATTTCGGCTAAATCGCTCAACACCAGGGTCGATCCTTTACCCAACCGGCTTTGTGCGGCCAATACATTTGGTTTGTTGACCGGAACTAACTGGGCAATCTCATTATAAAAACGGACTTCAGTGGGCAGTAATCGCGGCAAAGCTGTAATCAGCTTGGCACGCTTAGACAAGGAGGGAATTTTGACAAACCAGCGTTTGGGCAAAATGTCCGAACCATCATGGTCAACGGCTAAACGTATCCGTGTGGTTGTGCCAACATCCACAGACACAACATCTAAACCGCTGACTTTAATGTTTTTTAACGCATGATTTGAGTGATTTGCTAAAAGGCTTTGCGCCCAATTTGCGGTTAATTGACTGGGTTTTTGTACGATGATTTGGTTGTGTCGGCGGGAAGCCATCCCTTTATATCCTTATAAAATTGGTTAACCGCATTTGTTTTTTAAAAAAATAAATTTCTCACTTCATTTATGGGTTGCATCAGACTTAAAAAGCGGCAAAAACTGCCCATAGCCGGACTTCTCCAAGTCTTCTACCGGAATAAACCGCAATGATGCCGAATTCATGCAATACCGCAATCCCGTCGGTTTCGGGCCATCTGTAAACACATGGCCTAAATGCGAATCACCAAAACGGCTACGCACTTCTGTACGCCTAGAAAATAACGAAAAATCGTTCTTCTCAGAAATGTGTTCCCCCACCAACGGCTTGGAAAAACTCGGCCAACCCGTGCCGGAATCGTATTTATCCAAAGACGAGAACAGCGGTTCACCACTGACGACATCCACATAAATACCTGCCCGATGCTCGTCCCAATACTCGTTTTTGAATGGCGGTTCCGTGCCTTCTTCTTGGGTTACTTTATATTGCAACGACGTGAGTTTGGCTTTCAGTTCATCGTCGGAAGGTTTGCTGTAGTGTTTTTCGGTTTTATCATTACTCATCGTCGTCCCCTTAACCTCTTCGCTGTTAGCGTTTATGGCCATTAAGCATAACCCCAGAAACAGGAAAGAACAGAATTTTTTCATAAGAATCGCCCCAAATTTAATAGGCTTTGAGAGCTTGAATGTATCCAATAGTTCCATGCAATGCCTAGGTTAATGGTATAGACTAAATGACAGACTGATTTTAAAATCAAAAATAGGTAACTTTATTCCAACTTACCGAGATTTGCCTCAGATTCGTCACTTGATTAACGATGCAAACAACCATAAAGCACACTAAATTAATTTACGCAAAACCTACGACAGAGACTTTAACATGATGAAAGCAATAAAAATTATACTGACGACAGCGATATTGAGTTTTATTTGTTTCAACGCTTTTGCTATCGGGATGCGAAGCACTTCCGACGTAAAAAAATCGATAGACCAAACGATTGAAAAATTGGAGAAGGCAGTTGCAACCTTTGATAAAGGTACAGACCAAAATGCGGTTGTCGAATTGTTGATGGAAGCCAAGCAAGTGCAAAAGTCGATTTCAAGTTCCAATGCCACACTTTCGATGATTAAATCGAAAGCCACTCAAAAACTGGGCC
>JABFSV010000440.1 GCA_013140405.1 Methyloglobulus sp.
GTCTTTAGCGGTTTTTAAAAGCCCTTTGGCTTTTTGTTCCGCCAACAGCATATCTTCGTGACCTTTTTCAGCCGCTGCCAAACCATCGGCGATTTTCTTTTTACGTTCTTCCAAAGCGGCAAATAATACCGGCCAGACATACTCCATTACAAACCAAACAAGGAGCGCAAACGTAATGATCTGACCAATCAGAGTAATATTGATACTCATGAACTGTTCCTCGCGTGACTGTTATTAAAAAATCTTAGCCCGCAGCAGCTGCCTGTACCGCTGACAAGAATGGGTTGGCAAAGGTGAAGAACAGTGCCAAACCAACACCGATCATGGTTACCGCATCCAACAAACCAGCTACGATGAACATTTTGACCTGTAACATCGGTACCATTTCCGGTTGACGTGCAGCGCCTTCCAGGAACTTTCCGCCTAAGAGGCCAAAACCGATAGCGGTTCCCAATGCGCCCATACCCAAAACTAGACCAACAGCAATCGCGGTCATACCTTGTACATCGGCGATTAATTTAGCAATTTCCATGACAACTCCAAACGTAATGTTATTAAAAATAAGTTATAAATAGTTAGTGGGCTTCTTCGTGCGCCATGCTCAGGTAGACAATCGTCAATACCATGAAGATAAAGGCCTGCAACGTGATAATTAATATGTGAAATATCGCCCAAGGTAAGCTCAATACAGGCTGGAGATACGCGGGTAATAAAGCAATCAACATAAATATCAATTCACCTGCATATAGGTTACCAAATAACCGAAGTGCAAGTGAAATCGGCTTCGCCAGATATTCGACAAAGTTAAGCAGTAGGTTAAAAGGGATTAACAACCAATGATTAAATGGGTGAAACAACAATTCCTTGGAAAAATTCCACAATCCTTTGATTTTCAGATTGTAAAAAATAATCAGGCAGAATACTGAAATGGATAAGGCGAAAGTTGCGTTTAAATCGGTACTTGGCACTACGCGCAAATACGGGATGCCCATGACTGAACCAATAGCTGGCAACAGGTCTATAGGGAACAAATCCATGAAGTTGAACAAGAACACCCAGCAAAAAATGGTCAGGGCGAGTGGAGCAATAAGTTTGCTATGCCCATGAAAGCTGTCTTTTACCTGAGTATCGACGAATTCGACCATCATTTCGACGAAATTTTGCACAAGGCCAGGAACTTCAGTAGTGGCATTTTCTGCCGCTTTCTTGAAGAACCAAACAAATAACCCACCTAATACAGCCGAAAAAAACAGGGTGTCCAGGTGTAAAGTCCAAAATCCCTCACCCACGCTTAATGGGGTCAAGTGATGGATGATATAACCGGTTGCACCTTCTGCGGCGTGAGCTTCGGTAGCCATTGTTCCTCTCAAAAAATATTCAGCGTAACTTAATTAAATTTACTGCATCTTAATAAATTTAACGCATTAAGAGCGCAAACCAAAAGACCGATAAGGTGGCGACGTAACCAGCCATCAACGGCAAAATTTCAATGTTTGGGATTTGGAAAATTAACATGAACAGAGCCACTGTTAGCAACAGCTTCACTGATTCACCCAAGTAGAAAGACCTTAAGATCTTTCTTGCGTCTTGTTCCGCCGAACCAGCCACGCGTAGCGCAAAATATAGGTTCGGAATTAAAGCAGCGCCTCCGCCTAATGCTGATGATAAGGATTTTTGCCATCCCCCAACAACAAACCCCAAGCTAACTACCATGATTATCAAAACTTGATAACTCAGGATTTTAGCGACAGTAGACAAACCCCTAGCTGCCACACAACCTCCAAACACTTAAGGGCGCGAATTATATCTGTCAGGGCTTACTAAATCAAGGCAGTTAAATAATAGTTAAGTGCGAACACCTGATTATTATCCATGTTGAGGCTGTTTTTACGCCCTCAACAAGTTACTTTAACCCAGTCGAACTCGTAAGTTTTCAAGGTGGTGTGGAGTGTCGATACTACCCTTGCTATTTTGATGCTTCAGAACTGACTTCGATCTGCATGGCTTTAATCATCATCATAAGTTCGCTTCTTTGCCGTTTCAAAGGTTCGATTTCCGTTTCAAGTGAGGCAATATTTTCGGCGACGGTGCCTTTTGAATCGTTCATCTTTTTGAGCATGTGCAAACGATTCTCTATTTGTTTCTTATGGTCTTTGATTTGGTGCATTAAGGGTGTCAATACCCCGTTGCTCCAACCCGCTGCATCAGCATGTGCCTGCCTGAGTATATTCCTGGCTTTCGCAATCAGCGTGCTGTAAAGGCGGTTGATAACCACGCTTTGTTCCGTCATTGTGGTTTTGGCGCTGACGCGGAATGCTTCACCTTCTTCGAAAACTTGCTCAAGTTCAAACTGGTACTGTTTAATCGAGAAAAGCTGTGGTTCTATCTCTTTAAAGCCGTATTCGTCATGGAATTTTTTGTGTATGGCTTTGACCAGTCGGCGGGTCTCGTTGGTGATGTCCACAGACTCCTGAAGCAAGTCGCGCAAATCATCAAACAATTTACGGATATTTTGTTTCATCCCGTAAGTCGTCAGGCTCTTGGACATGTCATGTTTGGTGTTTTTAATGATGCTATCAATTCTTTCCTTGGAGAAGGAATCAATCAACATCTTGGCCTGGACATTAAAAACCCGACGGCTGGCTTGGAAGTTTTCGATGTTCGACATATATAGGTTTTGCCGATCACGGGTTTCCGCCATCAACTTGCCAGTCATGTCCTGGTTTTGGAAATCAATTTTCTTGAATTCTTCAAGCTGTGTGATTCCGTTTGCCAGCGATGATTCGGTCAAGTGCAGGGATTCATTCACCAAAAATCCAATATCCCTGGTAACGGTTTCCATCAAGATGTTACGGCGCTGTTTGACGATTCCTTCAGCCAAGTAATTTTCAAGGTTATCAATCCGGCTTCTGTGCAGCAAGGCCTTGTCACCCTTGACTTTGGCAAGCAGGGCTTGTTTGGCAGATACAGGAAAAATAGCGGATTCGTCTATTTTTAAGGTGGTCGCCGATATTTTAACTTGTGATTTGATAGCGTCATGGTAGCCCGCATCACCCGCCAGATCGTCCCACATGGCATCAATTTTGTTCATGACGACGGCCAAACCGCGCTTGCTGCCGCCACGGGCATGACAAACGTGATTGCGCCACATATCCATATCGCTCTTGGTTACCCCCGTGTCTGCGGCAATGACGAACACAACAGCTTGCGCGCTGGGCAACATGCTTAATGTTAGTTCAGGTTCTGCTCCTAAGGCATTCAAGCCGGGTGTGTCGAGTATGGTCAAGCCTTCCTTCAGCAAGGGATGGGGAAAGCTGATTAATGCGTGCCGCCAGCAAGGGATTTCCACTTTTTCTGGATTAACAATGCCTTGCTCAGCCGCTTCCCGTTCGTTCCATAAGCCCAACTTATCCGCAAGCGCTCGGTCAACCTGCTTGGTGGCTATCAATTCTTTGAAGGCTTCCTGCATTTGCACAGGGGAGTTGCAATCGAGGTCAATTTGTTTCCACCGGGCGGTGTTGTTCTTGAATTCAGCCATTGAAATATCTTCAAGCCGACTTTCAATTTCCAGTAAGCGGATATAGTTTCCGCCCTCTTCGTCATGATAGAGTTCGGTTGGGGACATGGTGGTGCGTCCAGGCGAAGACGGAAGCAGCCTAAGGCCAGTTTCGGCAAAAAACAGGGAATTGATGAGCTCAGTTTTGCCGCGTGAAAATTCCGCAACGAAAGCTAGCGTTATCCGGTCTGTTTGCAATCCTTTGAGGACGTTTAATATAGTGTTGTTGCTATGGGTATCATTCACATCGTAGCGGATACGCCACTGGTGATACATTTCTATACCCTGTATTAACTTTGCCCGCCACAGCGAGTATTCGTGCATTTGCTCTTTAAATTCCATATTACTCATGGCAAGCCCTTGGTTACTGACATGGTTTTGTAAGTAAGGATAGTCAAAATATCAGATATATTAATTTCCGCTAATTGTAGACTATATCCGTGGAACTGTTAGCTTTAGTGTTTTTATTTTTTGTGGATTCGTTATCATTAAACACCATACATCTGCCGATACTTGATTATCGCGTCTAATTGGTCGGCTGCATTGGCTTCAATGTAGGCGATGATATGCTTTAGGTTAATAATCGACACGACCGGAATTTTAAAGCATTCAGTTACCTCTTGAACAGCGGAAAGTCCGCTTTGAGCTTTTTCCTGCCGGTCTAAGGCAATCAGTACCCCAGCCGGCTCTGCACCCGACCGCAAAATAATGTCGACGGATTCCCTGACGGATGTGCCAGCAGTAATCACGTCGTCAACAATCATGACCTTGCCATTTAGGGGGAAACCGACTAACTCGCCGCCTTCGCCATGATCTTTCGCTTCTTTGCGGTTAAATGCAAAAGGCATGTCGTCAGCTGTCATTTGTGAGTAGGCAATGGCTGTTGCACTAACCAAAGGTATGCCCTTATAGGCTGGGCCATACAGAATGTCAGGTTTTATGCCGGACTCTATCAACGCCTGGGCATAAAACTCGCCCAGCTTAGCCAATTTTGCACCTGTGTTAAACAGGCCAGTATTAAAAAAATAAGGGCTGGTGCGGCCTGATTTTAAGCGGAATTCACCGAATTTCAACACGCCGCAATCCAGCGAGTAAGCAATAAATTCTTCTTGGTATTTGAGCATTTCAGGTTTCGGTTATCAAATTAATGGGCTGATTATAGCTTAGCTTTAGGTGCTTTCGATTTTGGCGGACGATATTTATCGTATTAGAATGCAGATTGCAAGCCTTCTCCGTCTTATTGCCGCTATAATAATCGCCAATTTATGCCCAGCGAATTTCTGCTTGCTGAATACCTTGCTTGTTGGGATGCCCGGTAAGCAGCGACTCCAACGCGCAG